>CAIWPS010000409.1 GCA_903914615.1 uncultured beta proteobacterium
CGCGGGCTGCGCGCCACGCGGCGCGTCCGCGCCCCCGGCGCAGTGGGTGGGTGCCAGCCACCAACGCGGCCACCGCCTGCGCAGCGCGCAGGCGCTGCCGCCCGCGGCGGTGCACAGGCGCGCGGAGGTGCTCGTCGTCGGTGGCGGCATCGCCGGCCTGGCGGCGGCGCGGGCCTGCCTGCGCGCCGGCATCGACGACGTGCACCTGCTCGAACTCGAGGACCAGCCCGGCGGCAACAGCCGCGGCCACGCCATCGCCGGCATGGGCTGCCCGCTGGGCGCGCACTACCTGCCGCTGCCCGGCCCGCAGGCGCGCGAGGTGAGCGAATGGCTGCACGAGATCGGCCTGCTGCGCCAGGAACTCGGCCGCACCGTGGCCGAGGAGCGGCACCTCTGCCACAGCCCGCAGGAGCGCCTGTTCGTCGACGGCGCCTGGGTCGAAGGCCTGCTGCCACCGGCGGAGCCGGGCTCGCGCACGCTGGACCAGTACCGCCGCTTCGCACAGGCCGTGGCGCAGGCGCAGCGCAGCGGCTACGCGCTGCCCAGCCACCGCGCGCCCTGGACGCCGGAGCACGAGGCGCTCAACGCACAGACCTTCGCCGACTGGCTGGCGCGGGCGGGCCTGGACGACGAGCGGCTGCGCTGGTACCTGGACTACTGCTGCCGCGACGACTACGGCGCCGCCGCCGACACCGTCTCGGCCTGGGCCGGCCTGCACTACTTCGCCAGCCGCCACGGCTTCCACGCGCCCGGCGACGCCGACGCCGAGCGCGAGCCCGTCTTCACCTGGCCCGAAGGCAACGCCTGGCTGGCCGCGCGCCTGGCCGCGCCGCTGGGCGAACGCATGCACGGCGCGCGCACGGTGCTGCGCGTCAGCGAGGGCCGGCATGACGTGACGGTGCAGGCCTGGGACGAGATGGCCGGCCACGTCGAGCAGTGGACCGCCGCCACCGTGGTGCTGGCGTTGCCGCTGTTCGCCGCCGCACGCATCGTCGAGTCGCCTTCCGACGCGCTGCGCGGCGCCGCCGCCGCGCTGGCCTGGGCGCCCTGGCTGGTGGCCAACGTGCACATCGACGCACCGCTGCTGGCGCGCCCCGGCGCCCCGCCGTCCTGGGACAACGTGGCCTACGGCCGCGCCGGCCTGGGCTACGTCGACGCCATGCACCAGAGCCTGCGCCCCGAGCGCGGCGCGACCGTGCTCACCGCCTACCACGCGCTGCCGACCGCCGAGCGCGCCGCGCTGCTCGGCGACGACCCCGCGCCCTGGGCCGCGCGCGTGCTGGGCGAACTGCGCGCGCTGCACCCCGACATCGACCGCCGCGCGCAGCGCATCGACCTCATGCGCTGGGGCCACGGCATGGCCATCCCGCGGCCCGGCACGCACCGCCACCCGGCTCTGCAGGCGCTGCGCGCGGCGCGCGGTCGGCTGCGCCATGCGCACAGCGACCTGGCCGGCTACTCGGTCTTCGAAGAGGCGTTCACGGCGGGATGCGAGGTCGTGCGGCCGGCGGCATGACCCGGCGCCGTCGTCGGGACGGGCACTGCGCTACGCTCGCCCGCTTCCTCACTGGCTTCTTCCTCACACCATGCAATACCGCCGCCTCGGCTCCTCCGGCCTGCGCGTCAGCGCCCTCTCGCTCGGCTCCTGGGTCACGTACCACAACCAGGTCGACACCGGCTCGGCCACCGAGATGCTGGCCGCTGCCTACGACGCCGGCATCAACTTCTTCGACAACGCCGAGGTCTATGCCGCCGGCCGTAGCGAGGAGATCATGGGCGCGGCCATCCGCAAGCTCGGCTGGCCGCGCCTGAACTACGTCGTCTCGACCAAGTACTTCTGGGGCCTGGAGCGCAGCGGCGACGCCGTCAACCGCAAGGACACGCTCAACCGCAAGTACCTGATGCAGGCCATCGACGGCTCGCTCAAGCGCTTCGGCCTGGAGCACATCGACCTCGTCTACTGCCACCGCAGCGACCCCCACACGCCCATCGAGGAAACGGTGCGCGCGATGAGCGACATCATCACCCAGGGCAAGGCGCTGTACTGGGGCACCAGCGAATGGGCGGCGGCCGACATCCGCGCCGCCTGGGACATCGCCGACCGCCACGGCTGGCACAAGCCGGTGATGGAACAGCCCCAGTACCACCTCTTCCACCGCCAGCGCGTCGAGCAGGAATACGCCCGGCTGTACGAGGACATCGGCCTCGGCCTGACGACGTGGAGCCCGCTGGCCAGCGGCCTGCTCACCGGCAAGTACCGCAGCGGCGTGCCCGAGGGCAGCCGCGGCGCGCTGGAGAACATGGCCTTCCTGCGCGACAGCCTCACCGACGCGAAGAAGAACGCCGCCGTGGCGCAGCTCGAACCCATCGCCACCGAGCTCGGCGGCACGCTGGCGCAGCTGGCCATCGCCTGGGTGGCGAAGAACCCGCGCGTCAGCACCGTCATCACCGGCGCATCGAAGCTGTCGCAGCTGCAGGCCAACCTCGGTGCGCTGGCGCTGCTGGACAAGCTCACGCCCGAAGCGATGGGCCGCATCGACGCCATCACCGCCGCGCTGGCCGACTGAAGGCCCCGCAGCCACGCTGCCGCGCAGCGGCGTGGGTGCGATGGCGTACGGACGCCGCCCGGCGCAGGCCCCAGGCTGCAGGCCTTGCCCACCGCCCGGAGCCTGCCCCATGAAGACCTTCCTCGTCCGCACCGCGCTGGCCTTCGCCACCCTCGTGCCGCTGGCGGCTGCGGCGCAGGTCTCGCTGTCCATCACCCTCGCGCCGCCACCGCTGCCGTACTACGCGCAACCGCCGGTGCCTGGCGACGGCTACATCTGGGTGCCCGGCTACTGGGCCTGGAACGCCGACGACAGCGACTACTACTGGGTGCCCGCCACCTGGGTGCTGGCGCCCGGCGAGGGCGAACTGTGGACGCCGGGCTGGTGGGACTTCCAGGCCGCCGGCTACCTCTGGCACGCCGGCTACTGGGGCCGCAGCGTCGGCTACTACGGCGGCATCAACTACGGCTACGGCTACAGCGGCACGGGCTACCAGGGCGGGCGCTGGGACCATGGCAGCTTCCGCTACAACCGCGCCGTCAGCCACATCGACGCGGCCCACCAGCGCAACTCGTTCAGCGCCCCGCCCTCGGGCCCCGCGGCGCCCGGCCGCACCAGCTTCCACGGCGGCGCCCAGGGCACGCACACGGCGCCTACGGCCAGCCAGCGGCGCGTGCCGGCCGGCACCCAGGGCGCACCCACGCCCGACCAGGTGCAGCACGAGCACCAGGCGGTGACGACACCGGCGCAGCGGGCAACGGTCAGCCACGGCGCGCCGCCGGTGGCGGCGACGCCGCGGCCTTCGGCCTTCGTCGCGCCCGGGGTCGAACGCGCCCGTCCGACGCCGCCGCCACGCGAGCAGGCCCTGAACCGGCCACAGCCGGCCGGCCGTCCCGGCCCGGAAGCCAGGCCCGAAGCCCAACCGCGGCCTGAGCCGCAGGCTCGGCCCGAGGCGCCAGCGCGACCCGAGGCGCAGCGCCCCGAACGCGCGGCGCCGGCCGGCCGTGGCGAGCCGCGCCAGGAAGAGCCGCGCCGCTAGGCTCTGCATGCGGCGCCCGGCGCCGGCTCACTAAGATGGCGTCTTTCGCCGCCCGGGCCGCGCCATGACACCAGCCAACGCCATCGTCTTCGAAGCGCCGCGACAGCTCTCGCTGCGCCGCCTGGAGCTCAAGCCCTTCGAGGCGGGCGACCTCGAGGTCGAGGTCAGCCACAGCGGCATCAGCACCGGCACCGAGCGGCTGCTGTGGGACGGCAGCATGCCGCCCTTTCCCGGCCTGGGCTACCCGCTGGTGCCGGGCTACGAGACCGTGGGCACCGTCGTGCGGGTGGGCGACGCGCCCGGCATCGCCGTCGGCGACAGCGTCTTCGTCCCCGGCTCCTACAGCTTCCAGGGCGTGCGCAACATCTTCGGCGGCGCGGGCTCGCGCCTCGTCGTGCCGCACGACCGCGTCGTGCGCGTGGCGCCGTCGCTGGGCCCGAAGGCGGTGCTGCTGGCGCTGGCCGCCACCTGCTACCACGCCCTGGCCTTCGGTGGCCAGCGCCAGCCGCCGCTGGTGCCCGAGCTCATCGTCGGCCATGGCGTCATGGGCCGGCTGCTGGCGCGCATCGCGCTGGCGCTGGGCCAGCCGGCGCCCACGGTGTGGGAAACGCAGCCGGCACGCCGCGGCGGCGCCACCGGCTATGCCTGCGTCCACCCCGACGAGGACGCGCGCAAGAACTATGCGGCGGTGGTCGACGTCAGCGGCGACCACACCCTGCTCAACACCCTGATCGCGCGCCTGGCGCCCGGCGGCGAGGTGGTGCTGGCCGGTTTCTACAAGCAGGACCTGAGCTTCGCCTTCGCGCCCGCCTTCATGCGCGAGGCGCAGATCCGCGTCGCCGCGCAGTGGAAGAAGCCCGACCTGCTGGCGGTGACGGCGCTGGTGGAAAGCGGCGCGCTGTCGCTCGACGGGCTGATCACGCACACCTTCGAGGCGGGGCGCGCGCGCGAGGCCTACGAGCTCGCCTTCGGCGACCCGCAGTGCCTGAAGATGATGCTGGCCTGGCAGGCTTGAGCGCCGCCGGGCCAGGCGCCGCGTCGCCGCGGCGCGTCTTCGTACTCGGTGCCACCGGCACCATCGGCCAGGCCACCGTGCGCGCGCTGCTGGCGCGCGGCCACGAGGTGGTGTGCCTGGTGCGCCCGCGCGCGGGCGTGAAGGGCACGCTGGCACCGGCCGACGTGGCCGCGCGGCTGCCCGGGGCCCTGCTGCGCACCGGCGACGTCACGGACCCGCTCTCGTTGGTGCGCGAAGGCTTGCGCGGCGAGCGCTTCGACGCCCTCGTCTCCTGCCTGGCATCGCGCACCGGCGCGCCGCGCGACGCCTGGGCCATCGACCACCAGGCCCACCTGCACGCGCTGGCCGCGGCGCAGGCGGCCGGCGTGGGCCACTTCGTGCTGCTCTCGGCCATCTGCGTGCAAAAGCCGCTGCTCGCCTTCCAGCAGGCCAAGCTGGCCTTCGAGAAGGCGCTCGTCGAATCCGGCCTGCGTCATTCCATCGTGCGGCCCACCGCCTTCTTCAAGTCGCTGTCGGGGCAGGTCGAACGCGTGCGGCGCGGGCGGCCCTTCCTGGTCTTCGGCGACGGCACGCTCACCGCCTGCAGGCCCATCGGCGACGACGACCTGGGCGGCTACATCGCCGGCTGCCTGGACGACCCGGCGCGCTTCGATCGCGTGCTGCCCATCGGCGGCCCGGGCCCGGCCATCACGCCGCGCCAGCAGGGCGAGGCGCTGTTCGCGCTGCTCGGCCGCCCGCCGCGCTTCAGGCAGGTGCCGGTGGGCTTGCTCGACGCCATCATCGGCGTGCTCGGCACGGCAGGCCGCGTGCTGCCGGCGCTGGCTGCCAAGGCCGAGCTGGCGCGCATCGGCCGCTACTACGCCACCGAGTCGATGCTGGTGTGGGACGCCGCCGCCGGCCGCTACAGCGCCGAGGCCACGCCGTCCACCGGCAGCGAGACGCTGTTCGACTTCTACGCCCGCCTGCTGCGCGGCGAGGCCAGCGCCGAACGCGGCGACCATGCCGTGTTCTGAGGGCGCATGATGGGCCGCAGCCGGCGCGCGGGCGCGGGCGCGGAGCCTGCGAATGAAGATCGATACCGACGCCTACCGCGTCCGCGAGGGCGACAAGGTGAACCTCGCGCGCTGGCCCACGCTCGGGCCGGCCCTGTGCCCTTCCAACGCGGCGTACCACGAGCGCCTGCACAAGCATGTGCGGCACCTGAGCGACTTGCAGCAGCTGCTCTATGCCGACAACCGCCACGCCGTGCTGCTGATCTTCCAGGCCATGGACGCCGCCGGCAAGGACGGCGCCATCCAGCACGTGATGTCGGGCGTCAACCCGCAGGGCTGCCAGGTCTTCAGCTTCAAGCACCCCAGCGCGGCCGAGCTGCAGCACGACTTCCTCTGGCGCACCACGCGCGAGCTGCCCGAGCGCGGCCGCATCGGCATCTTCAACCGCTCGTACTACGAAGAGGTGCTGATCGTGCGCGTGCACCGCGAGATCCTGCGCAGCGAGGGCCTGCCCGACGCACCGCGGCAGACGCGGAAACTGTGGCACGAGCGTTACCGTTCCATCGTCGACCTCGAGCGCCACCTGCACGCCAACGGCACGCGCATCGTCAAGGTCTTCCTGCACCTCTCGCCCGAGGAACAGCGCCGCCGCTTCCTGCAGCGCATCGACGACCCGCGCAAGAACTGGAAGTTCAGCGAGGCCGACATCCACGAGCGCCAGTTCTGGCCGCAGTACATGCAGGCCTACGAGGCCTGCCTGAGCGCCACCAGCACGCGCGAGGCGCCGTGGCACGTGGTGCCCGCCGACGACAAGGACGCCAGCCGGCTCATCGTCTCGCAGCTGCTGCTGCAGACCCTGCGCGCGCTGAAGATGCGCTACCCGGTGCCGACGGCGGCGCGCCGGCGCGAATTGCAGTCGATACGCCAGCAGCTCGCGGGCGCCTGAGCGCGCCGGCAGCGGCGCTTCAGAACTTGCGCACCTCGATGCGGTGCTTCTGCAGCGCGCCGCCCCGCAGCTGCTTGCGGGCTTCCTTGTTGCAGCGGTCGATGAAGTGGGCCACCAGCGGCGGGATGTCGGCGCGCCGCTCGTGCTGCGGCTTGGCCTGGAAGTCGTGCGAGCTGTCGCCGCCGAACATCAGCAATCACGGACATATGGGCAGCCGCCCAGCGCACTGCTAAGGTCACAGCGCCTGCCTGCAGACCAGCCCGCCTTTCGTGGGACGTCGCGCCTTGCAGGCTACGGGCTACAGGCCACGGGCGGACATGCCTTCGATACGCGGACTCCTGATCGTGCCGGCGCTGCTGGCTGCTTCGGTGCACGCCGCGCCGACCTGCCCCCCGGGCCGGCCCCGACTCATCATCTACCACGCCGGCAGTCTCAGCGCCGCGCTCAAACCCGTCGAGTCCTTGTTCGAGCAGCGCAGCGGCGTCTGCATCGTCGACGTCGCCGGTGGCAGCGTGCAGGCGGCGCGCGACGTCACCGCGGGCGGCATGCCTTGCGACATCTACGCCAGCGCCGACGACCAGGTCATCGAACGGATGCTCAAGCCGGCGAAGTTCGCCGACTGGACCATCCGGTTTGCCGAAGGCGCGATGGTGCTGGCCTACCGCACCACCAGCCAGGGTGCCGCCACGATCGCCGCGCCGGGCACGCCCTTCGATCCGCCACGTGCCGTGCCCGACGCTGCGGCCGACTGGGCCCTGCAGCTCACGCAGGCGGGCGTCGTGGTGGGCGGGTCGCACCCCTTCCTGGACCCCGGTGGCTACCGCGCCGACATGATCTTCCAGCTCGCGCAGGCGACTGCCGCGAAGCCCAACCTCTACGGCACGCTGCTCGGGCACTACGCCATCACGAAGGCCGGCGACCGCCTGGGTCAGAACTTCGATTACCAGTTCATCTACGAGCACAGCGCCCTCGCGGCGGCGCTGGCCGACACCACCGGCAGCTACCGCTACGTGCACCTGCCCGACGAGGTGAACCTGGGCGCATCGCGGCCAGACCTGCACTACGAGCGCGCAGCGGTGACGATGCCTGGGCTGCAGGCGCCGGCACTGGCGCCGCTGGTGACGATGCCGGCCACCCGCGTCACCTGGGGCCTGACGGTGCTGAACACGGCGCCGCACCGCGAGCAGGCGCTGGCCTTCCTGGCCCTGCTGTTCAGCCCCGAAGGCGCGGCGCTGCAGGCAGGCGCCGGCCCGGCGCCGATCAGCCCGCCCGTGGCGAGCGCGCAGGACCACGCCCTGTTGCCGGCGGCGCTGCAGCCGCTGGTGCGGGCGCGGCCGACCATCCCCTGAACCGAGCCTCCCCTTCTCGAACATGAAACCTGCCTCACGTCGCGTCGCATCATCACGGCCGCACCGGCCGCACCGGCTGCATCAGGCCATCGCTGGGGCCTGGCTGGCGCTGCCGGGTCTGGCTGCGCAGGCGCAACAGGCCCCGGCAACGCCCCCCGAAGCGGCCCCGGTGCCACGCGTCATCATCACCGGCACGGCACAAAGGCCCGCCAGGACCGGCAGTGCCGACGACGCCTACCGCGTCGATGCCACGAGCTCGCTCGGGCCGCTGGGCACGGCGCCGCTGCTGGACGTTCCGAACTCGATCCTGGTGCTGCCCCAGGCCCTGATCGAGAACGCGCAGCTCGGCAGCCTGAAGGACGCGCTGAAGTACCTGCCGCTGACGCAGTTCCAGGAGCAGCAGGGCTCCGAGGTGCTGCGCCCGGCGACGCGCGGCATGCAGTCCAGCAACTACCAGAACACGCGCTTCGACGGCATGACGGTCTTCGCCACCGGCCCCAACCCGGTCGAGTCCCTGCAGCAGATCGAGGTCTTCAGCGGCCCGGGCTCCGCCGCCTACGGCCCCGCCAACCCTGCCGGCATCTTCAACTTCGTCAGCAAGCGCCCGACCGCCACCCCGCAGCAGCGCGTGTCGCTGGGCGTGGCCAGCGCAAACATTGTTACCGCGCAGGCCGACCTCGGCGGCCCGCTGGGCACCAGCGACGTCGTCAGCTACCGCCTCGACATCGTGCGGGCCGGGGGGCGGGCCTTCGTGGCCGCGAGCCGCCTGGACCGCAACCTGGGCAGCCTGGCCATCGACATCAAGCCGGCGACCGGCACGACGGTGGAGCTGACGGCCAGCGTCTACGACCTGTCGCAGCGCGGCTACCCCGGCTGGTTCACCTACGGCCCCACGATCCAGCTGCCTGCAGCACCCGACCCGACCCTGGTGGGTCTGGGCCAGGCCTATGCCGGCGTGGCGATGCAGAACCAGATCGCCGAGGCGCGCCTGAGGCAGAACCTCGGCGGCGGCTGGCAGCTGGTGGCCGGCGGCCTGGTGCAGCGCGTCTTCCGCAACATCAACACGCCCGTCAACAACCTCACCAGCAGCAACGGCAGCTACACCTCGTCGCTGGCCAACGGCTTCGCGCCGCGCTTCGGCACCACCAGCAACACCGTCTACGTCAACGGCACGCTGCAAGGCGGCGGCGTCACGCACGAGCTGACCTTCGGCACCACGGGCTTCCGCGCCGGCACCTGGGCGGTCACCAATGCGGCCGCGGCGGCGAACGTGCTGCTCGGCCAGGCCAGCATCGCCAACCCGCAGGTCTTCGCCGAACCCGCGGCGGGCTTGCCCGACATCACGGCGCAGTACCTGTCGTCGCTGGCCTCGCAGCAGGGGCTCAACGTCACCGACACGATCACCTTCACACGCCAATGGCAGCTGCGCCTGGCCGTGAGCGAAGACTGGATGAGCACGCGCAACTACGCCAAGACCGGCGCCCTGAGCTCGCAGTACGTGAAGTGGGGCGCGAGCCCCATGCCCAGCCTGATCTACAAGCCTGCCGACAACATCAGCAGCTACGTCACCTATGCCAGCAGCCTGCAGCAGGGCGATATCGCGCCGGCGGGCACCAGCAACGCCAACACGGCCCTGGCGCCCTACCGCAGCACGCAGTGGGAAGCGGGGGTGAAGGTGGCGCTGGCCAAACTCGATCTGGCGATGGCGCTGTTCAGGCTCGAACGACCCTTCGCCGTCACGACCGCCGGCACCTACGCCATCGCCGGCCAGCAGGTGAACACGGGCCTGGAGGCGACGGCCGTGGGCGAGATCACGAGCCAGCTGGCCCTCTACGCCGGCTTCACCGTGCTCGACCCCAGGATGCAGGGCACCGGCAACGCCGTCACCGACGGAAGGCAGTACACCGGCATGCCCAAATTCAGGTCCAACGCGCTGCTGGAATGGCGCGTCGCGGCCGTTCCCGGGCTGGCGCTGAGCCTGGACTGGCAGTACGTCGAGAAGCGGCCGGGCAACGACACGAACACGACCTGGGCGCCTGCCTACAGCGTCGTCGACCTCGGTGGGCGTCTGGCCGTGGGCAAGTCCGCCGCCCTGCGCCTGGCCCTCAACAACGCCGCCGACAAGCGCTACTGGTCGACCGTGGCGCCGAGCAACATCACGGGCACGAACCTCGGCAACATGGTGGCGCACGTCGGCGCGCCGCGCACCCTGGCGGCAAGCCTGTCGGTCGACCTTTAGCGGGTGCCGCGGTGCGCAGGGTCGCCCTGCGGCGACCCTGCGGCAGGCGTCAGAAGAACCCGAGGGCGTTGGGCGAGTAGCTCACCAACAGGTTCTTGGTCTGCTGGTAGTGGTCGAGCATGGCCTTGTGGGTCTCGCGGCCGATGCCAGATTCCTTGTAGCCGCCGAAGGCCGCGCCCGCCGGGTAGGCGTGGTAGCAATTGGTCCACACGCGGCCCGCCTGGATGGCGCGGCCCATGCGGTAGGCACGGCTGCCGTCGCGGCTCCACACGCCCGCCCCCAGGCCGTAGGGCGTGTCGTTGGCGATCTGCAGCGCCTCGGCCTCGTCCTTGAAGGTGGTCACGGCCAGCACCGGGCCGAAGATCTCCTCGCGGAACACCCGCATCTGGTTGTTGCCCTTGAACAGCGTGGGCTGGATGTAGTAACCCCCGGCCAGGTCGCCGCCCAGCTGGGCCCGGCCGCCGCCGATCAGCACCTGGGCGCCTTCCTGCTTGCCCACCTCCAGGTAGGACAGGATCTTGTCCATCTGCATGGCCGACGCCTGCGCGCCCATCATCGAATCGGTATCCAGCGGGCTGCCCTGCTTGATGGCCGCCACGCGCTTCAGGGCACGGTCCATGAACTTGTCGTAGATCGATTCCTGGATCAGCGCGCGGCTGGGGCAGGTGCAGACCTCGCCCTGGTTGAACGCGAACAGCACCAGGCCTTCGACGGCCTTGTCGAAGAAGGCGTCGTCGGCAGAGGCGACATCCTCGAAGAAGATGTTGGGGCTCTTGCCCCCCAGCTCCAGCGTCGCCGGGATCAGGTTGGTGGCCGCGACCTGCGCGATCACGCGCCCGGTGGCCGTGCTGCCGGTGAAGGCGATCTTCTGGATGCGCTTGCTCGTGGCCAGCGGCATGCCGGCCTCGCGGCCGTAGCCGTTGACGATGTTCAGCACGCCGGCCGGCAGCAGGTCGGCGATCAGCTCGGCCAGCACCAGGATGCTCACCGGGGTGCTCTCGGCGGGCTTGAGCACGACGCAGTTGCCAGCGCCCAGCGCCGGAGCCAGCTTCCAGGCCGCCATCAGGATCGGGAAGTTCCACGGGATGATCTGGCCGACCACGCCCAAGGGTTCGTGGAAGTGGTAGGCGATGGTGTTGCCGTCGATCTCGCTCAGCGAGCCTTCCTGCGCACGCAGGCAGCCGGCGAAGTAGCGGAAGTGGTCCGACGAGAGCGGGATGTCGGCGTTCAGCGTCTCGCGGATGGCCTTGCCGTTGTCCACCGTCTCGGCATAGGCCAGCAGCTCGAGGTTGGCGTCGATGCGGTCGGCGATCTTCAGCAGGATGTTGGCGCGTTCGGCCGCCGGCGTGGCGGCCCACTTGGCGGTGGCCGCGTGGGCGGCGTCGAGCGCCAGTTCGATGTCGGCGGCGGTGGACCGCGCGGCCTTGGTGTAGGGCTTGCCGGTGATCGGCGTGATGACGTCGAAATACTGGCCTTCCACCGGGGCGACGAACTTGCCGCCGATGAAGTTGTCGTATTTCGCCTTGAAGGCATGCTTGGCACCGGGGGTGCCGGGAGCGGCGTACAGGGTCATGGCTATCTCCTTGAATTTCGGTTGAAGCGCGCCGACACGCTCGACGACGAGCCTGGTCAACAGCTGCGCACGCACAATTCGCAACCGGCGTGCCAGGCCCGTGCCCTCGAAAACCGGGAAATGGGGCGCTGCACGCGGGTTTGAGCACCGGAGGGCGTGACAGTCGCTGCCCGCAAGCGCAGCGCGCTGTATCCCTGCAGAACAAGCGATCGGTCCATCGCGGCACAGCCTGGGACACTCATCGCGTCTTTGCCTATGAAGCTCGAGGCATAGTGCGCGCGGCTTTGATCCAGCCTTGCCGCGTGCCACGGCCCCTATGCGCGACTCGGCATGAAGGCCAGCGCGCGGGCCTGGCCCTCGATCGGATCATCTGTCGCAGGGGCCCATCCTCAGGCCCGAGCGCAGCGTCATCCTGCCGATCGACGAGACAGACCATCTTGCCGCCGATCGAAGGATCGAGCCCGGCCAGTCGCTAGCCGCGACATGGCCATCGGCAACGTCAGGTCCCCGTCGTGGCGCGTGCGCCTGGCCTTGGCCTCGGCCAGGCACCGCCGCGTTCAGGCCGCGACGCGCTGCACCGCGGCCGACAGCCGCGGCGGCGTGCGCAGGGTCTGGAAGATGACGCAGTAGCGCTCGACCAGCTTCAGCAGCGTGGCCAGCTGCTCGTCGCTGGCGTCGCTGTCGATCTCGAAGCGCATGCGGATGTCGGTGATGCCCACCGGCACGTCCTTGGCCAGGCCCAGCGTGCCGCGGAAGTCGCCCTCGCCTTCGACCACCACCTGCGCCGAACGGAAGGCGATGCCCAGGGCCGTGGCCACCACATTGAGCGTGACCCCGGCGCAGGCCACCAGCGATTCCAGCAGCAGGTCGCCCGAGCAGGCCTCGGTGCCGCTGCCGCCGGCCTTCTCGTGCAGGCCGGCGTCGTAGTGTGCGAAGGCGGTGTCGATGCGCACCGAAGGCCGGTCGGGCAGCAGGGTGCCGCGGGCGTGGAAGGTGTGCCTGGCAGCAGCCGGCTCTTCCTTGTAGCGGGCCTTGATGGGCGCTTGCAGCTGGCGCAGTGTTTCGGCGTTCATCCGGCCATGCTAACGGCCCCGGGCCGTGCGCCAAGACAAAGGACCTGGTGCGAAGGCAGCCAGGTCCTTGGGGTGTCTGGTGGCCTGGGGCGGAATCGAACCACCGACACGCGGATTTTCAATCCGCTGCTCTACCAACTGAGCTACCAGGCCGAGCCAACCATTATAGCCAGCGAGGCCTCGCGGCTCAGCCGCCGCCGCGCTTGTTGCGCGTCAGGTCCACGCCCAGCTGCTTGAGCTTGCGGTACAGGTGGGTGCGCTCCAGGCCGGTCTTATCGGCCACTCGGGTCATCGAGCCGCCTTCCTTGTCGAGGTGGAACTCGAAGTAGTTCTTCTCGAAGGCGTCGCGC
>CAIWPS010000410.1 GCA_903914615.1 uncultured beta proteobacterium
CTCAGGCTGAGGTCGATCATCAGTGGGTCGCCACCGCCACGCGGGAAGATCGCCGCGACGGGGTTGGTGCCGAAGATCGCGTGGCGGCCCCCGGCGGCCGGCATCGCTGCCGGCGAGTTGGCGAAGCCCAGCCCCACCAGGCCCGCCGCTGCCGCGGGCCGCAAGTGGTCGACAAGCACGCCGCAGTGGTGGCTGCGCACGACGCCGGCGATGGCGATGCCATGGCGCTGCGCGGCCGCCACGGCCTCGCGCACGGCCAGTTCGCAGGCCGGGAAGGCCAGGCCCCCATGCGCGTCGACCACCAGCGCGCCGTCGCGGCGGCGCAGCACCTGGGGCAGCGCGGCGCCGTCGGCGCGGCCGTTGCGCAGGTGGGTGGCGTACTGGGTCACCCGGCTCAAACCGTGCGAGCCCAGACCCTGCGCCTCGGCCAGCACCAGTGCGCGCGCGGTGCTGGTGGCCATGGCCGCACCGGCGCCGGCGCGCTGCAGCTGCCCGGCCACCAGCGCTTCGACCTCGGCCATCGGCAGCTTCATTTCAGCGCCTCCGCCACCTTCTCGGCGATGAGGAAGCTCACGCGTTCATTGGCCTCGGCCGTGACGCCGGCCACGTGCGGCGTCAGCAGCAGGTTCGGACAGTCGACGAAGTGCGGCGAAGCCGGCAGCGGCTCGGTGCCGAAGACGTCGATCGCCGCGCCGCCCAGATGCCCCGACCTCAGCGCCGCCGCCAGTGCGGCTTCGTCGACGATGCCGCCGCGCGCCGTGTTGACGAGCACGGCACCGCGCTTCATCGCAGCGATGCGCGTGGCACCGAAGAGGCCGCGCGTCGAATCGACCAGCGGCACGTGCAGGCTGACGACGTCGGCGCAAGCCACCAGATCGTCCAGCGCCAGGCAGCGCGCACCGTTCGCGGCGTAGGCGGGGTGCGTGGCCTCCATCAGCGGGTCGTGCGCAACGATCTGCATGCCCAGCGCCCGGCCCAGCCGCGCAGTGAGCTGACCGATGGAACCGAAACCCACCAGTCCCAGCACCCGACTGCCAGCCTCGCGGCCGTTGGACAGCGCGTTGCGCGGCCACTGCCCCGCCGCCACCGCGGCCGTGGACTGGTAGGCACCCCGCAACAGCAGCAGCGCCGCCGCCACCACGTACTCGGCCACGCTCTGCGCGTTGGCCCCGGTGGCCGGGATGACCTGCATGCCGCGCGCCGTGCAGCCCGCCAGGTCGATGTTGTCCAGCCCCACGCCGAGCCGGCCGACGACGCGGCAACGGCCCAGGGCCGCCAGCAGCTCGCCGCGCACCTGGGTGCGGTTGCGCACGACCAGCGCGTCGGCCGCCGGCGCGGTGGCGAGCAGCCGCGGCGCGTCGTCGACGAGGTGGGGGTCGTAGAGCACGTCGTGATGGGCGCCGAGCTGCGCCACGGCGCGCTCGTCCATGAACTCGGTGATGACGATGCGGGCCATGGCGCGCGCGGTCTCAGGCCGACTCGTACAGCCGCGTCATCACGAACTCGCGGTGGCCCAGCGCCTCGGCTGCCGTGAGCCGGCCGTTGGCGGTGCGCAGCATGCACTCCAGCAGCTTGTCGCCGGCCTGGTCGAGGGTGAGCTCGCGCTGCAGCAAGCCGGTCACGTCGACGTCGACGTGCTCGCTCATCGTGCGCACCGTTCGCGGGTTGGCGCAGATCTTGATCACCGGCAGGATGGGGTTGCCGATGACGTTGCCCTGGCCGGTCGGGAAGAAGTGAACGGCGTAGCCCGAGGCGGCGCACAGCGTCACCATCTCGGCCGCCGCCGACGACGAATCCATGAACCACAGGCCCGGGTGGGTGGGCATCTCGGCCTTGTCGATGACGCCGTCCACGGTGCACTTCTTGCCGATCTTCTGGATGTTGCCGAGAGCCTTCTCTTCGATGGTCGTCAGGCCGCCGGCGATGTTGCCCTTGGTCGGCTGGCTGTCCGACAGGTCGCTGGTCTTGTGGCGGTTGATGACGTCCTGGTAGCGGTTGAACATGAACATGAACTGCTCGCGCACGGCGTCGTTGGCGCAGCGCGCGGCGACGATGTGCTCGCCGCCCGTGAGCTCGGTGGTCTCGCCGAAGCACAGCGTGCTCCCCAGGGCATGCAGCTTGTCGAAGGCGTCGCCCACCGAGGGGTTGGCGCCGCAGCCGCTGGTGGTGTCGCTCTCGCCGCACTTGGTGCTGACCCACAGCTCGTGCAGCGGGCAGACCTCGCGCTGCTTCTCGCTGGCCCACTGCACGTACTCGCGCGCGGCCTTGCTGGCACGCAGGATGGTGTCGTGGTCGCCGTGCAGCTCGATGCCGAAGCCCACCACCGGCTTGCCGGTGGCCTTGATGCCGTCCACCACCTTCTGCGTCCAGCCGTCCTCGATGCCGATGACGACGACGGCGGCCACGTTGGGGTTGCAGCCGGCGCCGATGAGGGTGCGGAAGTGCAGGTCCAGGTCGGCGCCGAACTGCAGCCGGCCGTAGGGGTGCGGTATGGCCAGCGCGCCCTTGATGTTGTGCGCCACGGCCTCGGCCGCGGCGTTGGACAGGTCGTCCAGCGGCAGGATGACGACGTGGTTGCGCACGCCGACGCGGCCGTTCTCGCGGCGGTAGCCGAGGAAGGTGCTGTCTGAAGAAATGACGCTCATGAGAGATCTCCGTAACTGGATCGTTTCAAGCAAACGCCGCGGAACCGGCTTCGCCGGGCCGCTGGCGTTGCCCCCTAGGGGGGTGCGGCGTCAGCCGCTCCGGGGGGGCACCATCACTTTGTCGTGATGTTGTGGACATGGGCGTGCTCGCCCGCCTGGA
>CAIWPS010000411.1 GCA_903914615.1 uncultured beta proteobacterium
AACCGTTCACGCGCGGCGCAGAGCCTGGGCATGACGCCGAGGCAGTTCGGCTATCGGCTCCGGAAGCTGGGCCTGGACGCCCCTTGATGGCGCAGCCGTCGCCGACAGATTGGCGACAAAGCCGGACAGATTGGCGACATTTCGAAAACCTGTGGCGGCCCCTTCCGGGCGGCGCATCCCACGCCGATTCGCCAGCATCCATGCGGGTTCCCGGCGCGCAGGCCCGGTGGCGGGGGCTGTGGCACGGCCTTTGCGCTGCACCCTGGGCCCGTACCACCCCACACCCCAGGAGTTCAGCCCCATGAGCCCGATGTCCACCACGCCCATCCTGATCGCCCCGCTGGAACTGCAGGCCCTGATGGCCAGCGAACCCACCGTCGTGATCGACACCCGCGATGCCGACACCTACGCTGCCGGCCATGTGCCCGGGGCGATCAACATGCGCGAGATCTTCACCTACCTGGCGACGTCCACCAGCGAAGGCGTGGCCGCGCTGAAGGACACCTTCGCCAAGGCCTTCGGCCACGCCGGCCTGAGCGGTGCGGAGACCGCCGTGTTCTACGAAGATGCGCTGAACAGCGGCTACGGCCAGAGCTGCCGCGGCTACTACCTGCTGACCTGGATGGGCTACCCCAAGGTGAAGGTCGTCAACGGCGGCTATTCGGCCTGGAAGGCCGCTGGCCTGCCCGTCAGCACCGAGCCCGCGGTGGCCACGCCCGCCACCTTCCCCAGCCTGCCGCTGGCCGACGTGATGCTGAGCAAGGACGAAGTCAAAGCCCTGCTGGGCACCGACGCCGTGCTGCTGGACGTGCGCGACATCGACGAGTGGACCGGCGAGAGCAGCTCGCCCTACGGCAAGGACTTCGCCCCGCGCAAGGGCCGGCTGCCGGGCGCGAAGTGGATCGAGTGGTACCGCTTCATGAAGCCTTCGGCGCTGGGCCCGCAGATCAAGTCGCCGCTGGAAGTGCAGGCCGAATGTGCCACCGCCGGCATCGCGCCCGACGACACCGTGGTGCTGTACTGCTTCAAGGGCGCGCGCGCATCCAACACCTTCCTGGCGCTGAAGCAGGCCGGCTTCACCGACGTGCGCATGTACTTCGGTTCCTGGAACGAGTGGTCGCGCGACGACTCGCTGCCCATCGAGACCGCGCCCCCCATCCTGAGCGCCAAGCCTGCCCTCGCGCTGGCCGCCTGAGCTTGCCCCTTCCCTTCGAACGAGCCCGCCAACATGACCGATACCGTCACCGCCTACCTGAGACCCATCGACCGCGATGGCCTGATGAAGTTCGCCGCCGCCGGCAAGGCCGACCCCAGTCGCCGCGGCACCAACAAGGTCCGCACCGTGATGGAGGGCAAGTACCGCAGCCTGAGCTATGTCGGCGAGCACGCGCCGGTGGTGGTCGACGAGCCGCTGCACCTGTTCGGCGACAACACCGCGCCGGCACCCGGCGAGATCGTGCTCAGTGCGCTAGGCGGCTGCCTGGCGGTGGGCATCACGGCGGTGGCGACCTGGAAGCAGGTCAAGCTGAGCAAGCTCGAGCTGTTCCTGGAAGGCGACATCGGCAACCCCGCGGCCTGGGGCGCGGGCGGCGCCGAAATGCAGCCGCCGCACATGGGCTTCCAGGCCATCCGCGTCAAGGTCCACGTGGAAGGCGAGGCCACGCGCGAGCAGCTCGACGAGATCGTCAGGCACGCCAACTTCTACTCGCCCGTGGCCAACTCGATGCGCAACCCGATCGCCTTCGACATCGCGCTGGCCTGAGCGCCGCGCCGGCGCCCCACCCTTGAAGGACACCGCCATGGACCTGGCCGAGTTGCAGGCGGCACCTGCTGCCCCTTCCGCCGCCGCGCCTTCGATGCTGGACGCCGTGCGCGAGATCGCCGACGGCCCGTTGCAGCAGGCCGCTGAAGCCACCGACCGCGGCGTCTACCCGCGCGACATCCTCCGGAACCTGGGCGCAGCGGGTGCCTACGCGGCACACATCGCCCCGGGGCTGGAGGCTGGCGACTACAGGGCCGCCATCCGCGCGATGACCGAAGTCTCGCGCGTATGCGGAGCCACCGGCTTCATGGTCTGGTGCCAGCAGGTGGCGGGCTTGTACATGCAGCAGTCGGGCAACCCGGCGCTGACCGGTGCCCGGTTGGCTGCGCACAGCAGCGGCCAGCGCCTGGGCGGTACCGGCATGAGCAACCCGATGAAGGCCTACGCCGGCATCGAGACGCTGCTGCTGCGCGCGCGGCCCGTGCCAGGCGGCTACCGGGTCAGCGGCACCCTGCCATGGGTCAGCAACCTGGGGCCCGACCACTACGCCGGCGTGCTGGCCGGTGTCGATGTCGCGCCCGGCGAGGCGACGCGCGAAATCATGTTCATGCTGCCCTGCGACGCTGCCGGCGTGGAACTGCGCAACTGCCCGTCGTTCTCGGCGATGGAAGGCACCAACACCTGGGCCTTGCGCTGCAGCGATGTCTTCATCGGCAGCGATCACCTGGTTGCCGACCCGGCACGGCCCTTCATTGCGAAGATACGTGGCGCCTTCATCCTGCTGCAGACGGGCTTCGGCCTGGGCGTGGCGCAGGGGGCCATCGACTCGATGTGGCGCGTCGAGCCGCAGCTGGGCCACGTCAACCGCTACCTCGAAGACCGGCCCGACGAACTGCAGGGCGAACTCGACGCGCTGACGGCGCGCATCGAGCTGCTGTGCCGCACGCCCCTGGCCACCGACCGCGAATACCTGATCGACGTGCTCGACGTGCGCGCGCACGCCAGCGAACTGGCGCTGCGCGCGGCGCAGAGCGCGCTGCTGCACGCCGGCGCGCGCGGCTACCTGCTGTCCAGCGACGTGCAGCGGCGCGTCCGTGAATCGCACTTCGTGGCCATCGTCACGCCGGCCATCAAGCACCTGCGCCAGCAGATCGCGCTGCTCAGCGCGCCGGAGATGCCGGATTGAACACCGTGGCCGTGGCCTGGCGGCAGTTCATCTGCGAGGTCTGCGGGCTGGTCTACGACGAGGCCCTGGGCGACCCCGACGGCGGGCTGGCGCCCGGCACCCGCTTCGAAGACATCCCCGACGACTGGGCCTGTCCGATCTGCGGCGTGGGCAAAGGCGAGTTCAAACCGTACACGCCGCCCGGCCCGGCAGCGGCAGCGGCGGCGGGCATGGGCCGGGCTTCGGTGCCCGGCAAGCAGCGCGACGCGGGCGTGCTCATCATCGGCGCCGGCCGCGCCGGCTGGGCCGTGGCGCAGGCGCTGCGCGAACACAGCGCCACGCTGCCGGTGACGCTGCTGTGCGCCTGCAGCGGCGAC
>CAIWPS010000412.1 GCA_903914615.1 uncultured beta proteobacterium
CGCGTGCTGGCCGACCGGTCGCTCTTCGCGGCCCAGGGGCTGGAAGTCGAGAACGCCGCCCTGGCTCAGCGCCTGCAGGCCTGCCGTGCCGAGCTGCAGCAGGCCGTCGACGCCATGCAGCGCGCGCGCGACACTGCCGCGGCCGCCGACCTGGCGAAGTCGCGCTTCCTCGCCGCCGCCAGCCACGACCTGCGCCAGCCGGCGCATGCGCTGGGCCTGTACCTGGCGACGCTGCGCGGCGGGCCGCTGGCGCCGGCGCAGGCCGAGGTGGCCGAGCGCATGGCGGCATCGCTCGCGGCGCTGGATGGCATGTTCATGGCGCTGCTGGACGTCTCGCGCATCGACGCCGGCGCCGTGCAGCCGCAGTGGGACGTGGTGGCGCTGGCACCGCTGCTGCGCCGGCTGGCCGACGCATGGGGCGCCGCCGCCGAGGCCCGTGGCCTGCGCCTGGCGCTGCACCTGTCGGCCGGCGATGCCGTCACCGTCACCGACGCGCTGCTGCTCGAGCGCGTGCTGGGCAACCTGCTCGCCAACGCCGTCAAATACACGCGTCGCGGCGGCGTGCTGCTGGCCTGCCGGCGCCGTGGCGGGCACTACCGCATCGAGGTCTGGGACAGCGGCATCGGCCTGCAGCCGGCCGACCAGGAGCGCGTCTTCGAGGCCTTCGTGCAGGTCGGCAACGCCGCCCGCGACCGTGGCGCCGGCCTCGGGCTGGGCCTGGCCATCGTGCGCCGGCTCACCGGCCTGCTGCAGCTGCAGCTGACGCTGCACTCGCGCCCGGGCCGCGGCAGCGTCTTCTTCATCGATGGCCTGGCGCCGGCCGCAGCCACGCCGCGCGCCGCGGCCGCGCTGCGCGGCGGCGCGGTGGCCCTGGCGGGCCGGGTGGTGGCGGTGCTGGAGGACGATGCGGACGTGCTGGACGCGCTGTGCCGGCTGCTGCGCCTGTGGGGCTGCCGGGTGCGCGCCGGTGGCGACGCGGCGGCGCTGCTGCGCCAGTCGCCGGCGGTGCCGGCGGCGGTCATCGCCGACCTGCGGCTGGCCGACGGGCGCCAGGGCCCCGACGAGGTCGCCGCGCTGCGCGCCGCCTGGGGCTGCGACGTGCCCTGCCTGTACCTCAGCGGCGAGACCGCGCCGGCGCCGCTGCGCGCCTTGCACGAGGCCGGCGCGACCTGCCTGGCCAATCCGGCGTCGCCGGCGCGGCTGCGCGCCTGGCTGGAACTGGCGCTGGCAGCGCCGGCCGGTGATGGCGAACAATCGGCGCCATGAAAGTCCTCATCGCCGACGACCACCCGCTGCTGCGCGACGCGCTGGCGCGCACGCTGCGCGGCGTCGAGCCACAGGCCGAGGTCGTCGAGGCCGCCGACTACGCCGAGGCCGCGCAGGCGCTGCGCGACCACGCCGGGCGGTTCGCGCTGGCGCTGCTGGACCTGCACATGCCCGGCATGGGCGGCGACGACGGCTGCGAGGGCGTGCGCCGCCTGCACCAGGCGCATGGCGGCGTGCCGCTGGTGGTGGCATCGGGCGAACTCGACCCGCGGGTCATCCGCGCTGCCTTCGCGGCCGGCGCCGTGGCCTACCTGCCCAAGAGCGAGGCGCCGGCGCTGCTGCAGCAGGCGCTGCGCGCGGTGCTGGCCGGCGGCAGCTGGATGCCGCAGCAGGCCCTGGCCGACCTGCGCGCGGGTGTGCCGCCGCCGCGGCCCGATGCCAGCGGCCTGACGCCGCGCCAGCTCGACGTGCTGAAGAGCCTGATGCGCGGCCTTCCCAACAAGCTCATCGCGCGCGAGCTCGGCCTCACCGAGGGCACGGTGAAGATCCACATCGCCGCCATCCTGCGCGCGCTGCAGGCGCGCAACCGCACCGAGGCGGTGGTCGTGGCGCGCGGCCTGGGCCTGGGCGGCTGAGCGCCGGGCGGCACCCCCCCCCAAAGGTGTAGCGGCCGTACGCCGGCGGGTTGACGTCGCGCCCGAGCGCGCCGCCTACGCTGGCAGCACGAGCCGTCGAGCTGCCGCGGAGGGACCGCGCCGGCGCTGCGATGGCCCTGACCGAGGTGCCCACGATGAACCGAGATCTGCAACGCCTGAGCCTGGCCCTGCTGCCCCTGGCCTGGGTCGCCCTGCATGCCATCGCCACACCGCCTGCCGACCTGCTGCCGCAGGCTCCGGGCCTGGGTGGCCTGGGCAGCCTGCTGGCCGATGCCATGGCCGGTGCGCAGGCCGCCCGCGCCGGCAGTGCCGATGCGTACCGCAACACCGATGCGCCCGATGCCGACGAGGCCGTCGTCGATGCGGGCGCGTGCAACGGCGCGCCGCCCGCCGCGCTGCCGCTGCGCTGCCGGCGCAGCGAAATGCAGGCCCGGGCGCGTGCCGGCCAGGCCAGCGGGGCCGGGCCGTGACCGCCCTCGAAGCGGGCGCCGTGCCGGCGCTGCTGGAAGCCATCATGCTGCTGTGCTTCGGCCTGGCCTGGCCGGCGGCCAACCTGCGCCTGTGGCGCCGGCGCAGCGCCGAAGGGCGCGGCTGCGGCTTCACCGCCTGCATCTTCTGCGGCTATCTTGCCGGCGCGGCGGCCA
>CAIWPS010000413.1 GCA_903914615.1 uncultured beta proteobacterium
CAGGGGCACTGCGCTGGGACATGCGGGTCTCCGTCTCGGTCGCCCTGAGGGCCATACACATGTGTATGTGTTTGGAGCGCGATGCTAAGGCCTCGACCTGGGCCAGTCATCCGGGTTTGCCCGCATGACCATACATCTGTGTATGGCATCATCTGTCTCCATCGGCCCACCGGGCCTGTGCGCGGCCGCTCGCTGCCGCCCCGTCGATGAACACGCCCGCCGCCCGCCCCGCCGCCCGCAAGGCCCGCCGCCCCGCCGCCACGGCCGATGCCGCGCGCGCCTCGCTGACGCCGGAGACCTGGGTCGAGGCGGCGACCACGGTGCTGGTGGACCAGGGCATCGACCATGTGCGCGTCGACGTGCTGGCCGGCCAGCTGGGCGTCACGCGCGGCAGCTTCTACTGGCATTTCCGCGACCGCGAAGACCTGCTGCGCCGCGTGCTGCAGGCCTGGAGCGAGCGTTCCACGGCGCAGCTGACGAAGCGCCTGGAGACGGCGCGCGACGACCCGCGCGAGCAGCTGCGCGACGTCATCTCGCTGCCCTTCCGCGGCCGCGCCGCGGTGCGTGCGGCGCGCATCGAGCTGGCCATCCGCGCCTGGGCGCGGCGCGACGCGATGGCGCGCCAGGCGGTCGACGAGTCTGACGCCAGCCGCATCGGCTACCACGGCGACATCTTCCGCGCCCTGGGCTTCGCGCCCGACGAGGCGGCGATGCGCGCCTTCCTGCTCTACAGCTACGAGGTCGCCGAGTCGCTGCTGCAGGGCCAGGGCACGCCGGCGCAGCGGCAGGCGCGGCGCGCCTACGTCGAACGGCTGATGCTGCAGCCGCTCCTGCCCTGAGCCGGGTGGCGCACGCGCGGCGCTAGCGTCGCGCGGCCGGCGGCACCCAGGGGTCGCGCAGCGGTGTCTGCAACGCCGGCTCGGCCTGCGCCGGCTGGCGGGTGGTCGGCGGCGTGCCGGCGCGGTCGGGCTGCGGCGCCGGCGCCACTGCCAGCGGCGCGCGCAAGGTGTTGGCGGCCTGCACGCTCGCCGCGCCGGCGTAGAAAGCCGCGAGGTCGGCCTTCTGGCGTACGCGCGTGGCGTCGGTGAGGTAGCTCATGTGGCCGCCGGGGTAGTTGCGCTGCTGCACGCGCGCCGTCGCGCCCAGCCGCGCCAGGTCGCCTTCGGTCACGTGGAAGGGCGTCGCCAGGTCGTGGTAGCCGCCGATGGCCAGCACCTGCAGCGTCGGGTTCTGCGCCAGCGCGGCGGCGAGGTCAGGCACGGTGTCGGGCAGCGACAGCCCGGCATGGCCGAAGTTCCACTGTGCGATGGCGTTGCTGGTGAGCACGTAGGTCGATCCGTTGGTGTAGCGCAGCGTGTTGCCGAGGTAGGGGCCGATGGCGGCGGCAAACGAAGGTGTGATGAAGGTGCTGGAGGGGTCGCCGTCGGCCGCCAGCGCGCTGCCCAGGGTGGCGCTCATGCGGGCGTCGTAGCGGCCGGTGAGCTTGCCTGCCAGCAGGTCGTACTGGAAGCTGTCGGGAAGGAAGTTGAACTGCTGCGCCCACAGCGCAGCCGGGATGCCGGTGTAGCCCGCCAGTTGCGGCAGCAGGGCCTGCGGTGGCGGCGTGCCCTGCAGGTAGGCGGCGACCGCCGGCGCGTAGATGGCGTCCGCGTAGCTGCGCATCGCCGCCATGTAGGCATCGATGTCGGCGGGTAGCGGATCGCTCAGCCCGTACCAGGCGCCACCCGCGGCGTAGGTGGGCAGGTTGGCCTGGCAGCTGCCGCTGCCGCTGGCGCCGCAGTTGCTGTTGTAGTTCAGCACCGGCGACTGCAGCACCACGCCGGCCAGCATCACGCCGCCGGCCTGCAGCAGCCGCGCCAGCACGGCGGTGCGCGGGCCGCCGTAGGACTCGCCGTAGAGGAACTTGGGCGACGCGCCGCGCTGCTGCGCCGCCAGCCAGCGCACGATGGCGTCGCGGAACAGCGCGGCGTCGGCGTCCACGCCCCAGAAGCTGGCATTGGTGTAGGGCGCGATGGCCTCCGACAGGCCGGTGCCGACGGCATCGATGAAGACGAGGTCGGTGGTGTCGAGCAGCGACTCGGCGTTGTCCACCAGCGGGAAGGGCGTGGTGGCCGTGGTCGCCGGCACCCCGGTCACGAGGCGCTGCGGCCCGAAGGAGCCCAGGTGCAGCCAGACGCTGGCCGAGCCCGGGCCGCCGTTGTAGAAGAAGGTCACCGGCCGCGTCGCGGCGCTGGCGTTGTCGGCGGTGTAGGCGACGTAGAACACCGAGGCCTCGGCCGCCCCGCTCGCCGGGTCGCGGGCGATGAGGTGGCCGGCGCGCGCGGTGTAGGCGATGGCGCTTCCGTTCAGCGTCAGGCTGTGCCGGGTGATCGCCGCCGCTTCGACCGCGCCTGCCAGCGACGCGGTGGCGGCGGTGGCATAGGCCTGCGGGTCGTCGTAGGCGGTCTCGCCGACGCCCAGCGGCGGCAGGCTCGGGGCCGCCGCACCGCTGCCGCCGCCACCGCCGCAGGCCACCAGCAGGGTCGCCCCCAGGGCCAGCAGCAGCGGGCCGGCGCCGCGGCGCAAGTTGGAAGGGGGCAGGGGTGTCACCATGGCAGTGTGCCGCAGGCGCCTTGCCGGCGCGCGCGGCGGCGCGGATGATCGGCCACCTTGCGGCGTGGGCACGACATGCAACGAATCCAGGGGCGCGGTCTGGCGGGTCTGGCAGGGGCGCGACGCCTCGCCGGCCTGGCCCTGCTGTGCAGCTGCACCTGCGCCGGCGCCCAGCCCTCGCCGCCGGAGCAGTTGCGCGCACACTTCGAGGCGGCGCGGGCGCTGCCGGCCGCGAAGGTGTTCGACCGGCCCCTGGTCCTGCAGTCCACCGAGGGCGCGTCGAGCCTGCAGGGCGAGGTCGATGCCCTCGTCGACCAGCCCTTCGAGGCGGTCCGCGACGCCTTCACGCGCCCCGGCGCCTGGTGCGACATCCTCATCCTGCACCTCAACGTCAAGTACTGCCGGGCGACGGGCGAGGCGCTGGACGTCGGCATCGGGCGCAAGTTCGACCAGCCTCTGTCCGATGTCTATTGGGTGCGCTTCGACTACCGCGCCGCGCCCGGCCGCGACGACTATCTCGACGTCAGGCTGCAGGCGGCCGAGGGCCCGATGGGGACGAAGGATTTCCGCATCGGGGTCGAGGCGGCGCCCTATGCCGCCGGCAAGACACTGGTCCACATGACCTACGCCTACCGCTACGGCCTGGCGGCCCACTGGGCACTGAATGCCTACCTGGCCACCCTGGGCAGCGGCAAGTCCGGCTTCAGCATCGTCGGCCAGGGGGCGGACGGCCAGCCCGTGCGCATCGGCGGCGAGCGCGGCGTGCTCGAGCGCAACACGATGCGCTACTTCCTCGCCATCGAGGTCTACCTCGGCGCACGTTCGCTGCCCCCGGCGCAGCGCCAGGCCCGCCAGCTGCTGGACTGGTTCAATGCCACCGAGCGCTATCCGCAGCTGCACGAGATCGATCGCGACGCCTACCTGGCCATGAAGCAGCACGAGGTGCAACGGCAGCAGACCGAGGCCGCCCCCGCGCGCCCGAACTGATCGCGCCGGGGACGAGCCCTTGAACGGGCCCTTGAACGGGCGCTGGAACGCGGCCTCAGCGGCCCGCCGCTGACGCCGCTGACGCCGCTGCCTCCGCCGCGCCCACGCGCACGAGCCCGCCGCCCTCGGCCCATTCGCTGTAGCGCCAGTCGCCGTTCACCGCCACCACGCCCTCTTCGGGCAGGTAGTGCGACAGGGGCTGCACCGGCACGCCCTTGAGCATGGCGGCCATGGCGTCGATCCAGATCGGCAGCGCCAGGCCGCCCCCGGACTCGCCTTCGCCCAGGCTGGCCGGCTCGTCGTAGCCCATCCAGGCCACGGCCACCGCGCCGGGCGCGAAGCCGGCGAACCAGGCATCGACGGCGTCGTTGGTGGTGCCGGTCTTGCCGTAGAGATCGGGCCGCTGCAGCACGGCCTGGGCGCGCGCCGCCGTGCCGCGCCGCGTCACGTCGGCGAGCAGCGAGTCGATGAGGAAGACGTTGCGCGCCGGCACGACGCGGTTGCTCTCGTCCAGCGGCGCCGGCGGCGGCGCTTCGAAGAGCACCTGGCCCTGGGCGTCGACGATGCGCTCGATGAGCACCGGCTCGACGCGGTGGCCGCCGTTGGCCAGCACGGCGTAGGCCAGTGCCATCTGCATTGGCGTGACGCTGCCGGTGCCCAGGGCGAGAGTCAGGTTCTCGGGCTGCTTGGCCATGTCGAAGCCGAACCTGGCGATCCACTCGCGCGCCGCGGGCAGGCCGATCTGCTGCAGCAGGCGCACGCTGACCAGGTTCTTGCTGCGCACCAGGCCCTCGCGCACCGTCATCTCGCCGTCGAACCTGCCGTCGCTGTTCTGCGGGTTCCAGTCGGCGGGCGTGCCGTCGGCGGCGGTCAGCGGCGCATCGTTGACCAGGGTCTCGGGCATCACGTCATGCTCGAAGGCCGCGGCGTACAGGAAGGGCTTGAAGCTGGACCCCGGCTGGCGCGCCGCGCTGGTGACATGGTTGAAGGGCTGGGTGCTGAAGTCGAAGCCGCCGACGAGCGCGCGCACGCGGCCGGTGGCCGGGTCCAGCGCTACGAAGGCGGCCTCGGCCTGCGGCCATTGCGCCAGCGCCCAGCCGGGCGTGCCGCCCTTGGCGGCGGGCTGCGCCACCAGGCGCACGATGGCGCCGCGGCGGATGGCCAGCTTGTCCGGCGCCTTGGGCGACAGCGCCGCCTGCACCCAGCGCAGGCTGTCGCCGCGAACGGCCACGGTCTGGCCGTCGGCGAGCTGCGCCGTGATCTCGCGCGGGCCGGCGGCCAGCACGATGGCGGCGCGCAGGTCGTCGTCGTCGGCCACGTCCTTCAGCGCCAGCGCGGCGGCACGCTCGGCGGCCTGCGCATCGTCGGGCAGCTTTTCCTGGTCCTCGGGGCCGCGCCAGGGCTGCTTGCGCTCGTGTGCCATCACGGCCCGGCGCAGCGCGGCGTAGGCGGCGCGCTGGTCGTCGGCGCGCAGCGAGGTGATGACGCGGATGCCCTCGGTGTAGGCCTTCTCGCCCAGGCGTTCGACGACGGCGCGGCGCGCCATCTCGGCCACGTGCTGGGCCGGCACGTCGACGAAGCGCGGGCTGCGGATGACCAGCTTCTCGGCCAGCGCCTGCGCTTCCTGGGCCTCGGTGATGAGGCCGGTCCTGCGCATGCGCGAGAGCACCCAGGCCTGGCGCCTGCGCGCCCGCTCCGGGCTGGCCACGGGGTTGGCGTGCAGGGGGTTCTGCTGCAGGTCGGCGATCATCGCCGTCTCGGCCAGGGAAAGCTGCGCCAGCGTCTTGCCGAAGTACACCTGCGCCGCCGCGGCCATCCCGTAGGCGTGCTGGCCGAGGTAGATCTGGTTGAGGTACAGCTCCAGGATCTGGTCCTTGCCGAGCTTGCGTTCCAGCTGCACCGCCAGCAGCGCCTCCTTCATCTTGCGTTCGAAGGTGCGGCGCGGCGACAGGAAGAAGGTGCGCGCCACCTGCTGGGTGATGGTCGAGCCGCCACCCACATTGGTCAGCAGCGCGCGCAGCACGCCGCGCGGGCTGACGGCGCCGTGGTCGTAGAAGTCGGCGTCCTCGACCGCCAGCACGGCGTCCTTCAGGGTCTTGGGCATCTGTGGCAGCGGCACGAAGATGCGCCGCTCGGCACCGAACTGCGCGATGTCCACGCCATCGGCGGTGAGAACCTGCAGGTGCTGCAGCGGGCGGTAGGCGGTGGCCTTGTCCAGCGGCGGCAGGTCCTGCCAGAACCAGGCCGCGGCGGCGGCCAGCGCGACCAGCACCAGCAGCGCCAGCGCGCCGGTGAGCAGCAGCGCGGTGACGATGAAGCCGCGGGCGCCGCGCAGGGGGGTCACGGCCGCAGCTCGAACAGGGCGGTGCCGTCGCCCTGGTCCCTGACGAGCGCGATCTGCGGGTAGCGCGCCAGCTGCGCGATGCCGCCGCTGCCGGAGACGAAGCGCAGCTTCACGCCCGGCACGGGCAGGATGCGCCAGTTGCCGTCGGCCGCGGGGTCGATGCGGCCGCTGGCCTGCAGGTAGTGCAGCAGCAGCTCGCGGTTCTCGTCATGGCTGTCGACGACGATCTGGCTGCCGTCCAGGCCGGGGAAGTTGCCGCCGCCCGAGGCGCGGTAGTTGTTGGTGACGACGGCGAAGAAGGCCGCGTCGTCGACGGGCTGGCCGTTCCAGCGCAGGTCGACGATGCGGTGGGCCGAAGGTGCCACCAGCTTGCCGCCGCGCTCGTAGCGTGCCGGCTGGGTGACGTCGATGCCGTAGCTGACGCCGTCCAGGGTGTCGAAGTTGTAGCTGGGGAAGGCCGGGTTGACGAGGTTCTGCTCGGGCGGGCCGGCGGGGTCGATGCGGTTGAAGGCGCCGGCGGCGAATTCCAGCCATTCGCGCACCTGGGCGCCGCTGAGCTTCACCACCTTGGCGGTGTTGGGGTAGATGTAGAGGTCGGCGACGTTGCGCACCGCGATCGGCCCGGCCGGGATGTCGGTGTAGTAGCCGGCACCGCCGCGGCCGCCGGTCTTGAAGGGCGCGGCCGCCGACAGCAGCGGCAGCGCCGCCCACGGCGTGCCGGCGAGTTCCTTGCGGCCCCAGGCCAGCTGGGCGTTGGACACGACCTGTACCGAGGGGTCGTCGGCGACCTGCGCGAAGTAGCTGTGGATGGGCGCGCTGGTGCTGGCCACGGCGCTGCGCACCCAGGCCAGGGTGGCTTCGTGCTCGGGGCGGACGAGTTCGGCGATGCGCGGGTCGGGCGCGGCCAGCGACTTGCGCGCGGCGCGGTCGAACACCGGGCGCAGTTCGGCATGGCTGGAGGCCACCTTCCAGGCGCCGCCCTCGCGTTCCAGCACGAGGTCGATGACGCCGAGGTGGCTGCCCCAGAAGCCGGGCATGGTCGCCGGCACGCCGTTGATCGTGCCCTGGGCCAGGTCGACCTTGGCATGCTGGGCGAAGAAGGGGCCGGGGAATTCGCCGTGCGAATGGCCGAAGAGGATGGCGGTGACGCCGGGCACCTCGGCCAGGCGGGCGACCGTGTTCTCGGCCAGCGGCGGCGTCTCGCCGCGCTCGAAGCCCGAGTGCGCGATGACGACGACGATGTCGGCGCCTTCGGCCTTCATGCGCGGCACCCACTCGCGCGCCGTGGCCGGGATGTCGCGCGCCAGCAGCCGGCCCTGCAGGTGCTGGCGGTCCCACTGCATCACCTGCGGCGGCGCGAAGCCGATGACGCCGACCTTCAGTGTCTGCGTCGCGCCGGCCTCGTCGACGAAGCGCCGCGTGAGGATGACGTAGGGCGTGAAGGCGTTCTTCGCCGCGTCGGCCTTGCCGCGGCCGTCGTCCACGACGAGGTTGGCGTTGACGACCGGGAAGGCCGCGCCGGCGAGTGAACGGCGCAGGAAGGGCAGGCCGTAGTTGAACTCGTGGTTGCCGACGTTGGCGGCGTCGTAGCCGAGCAGGTTCATCACCCTGAGCGCCGGGTGCACGGCGCCGGACACCGGCGCGGCATGCGCCACCGTGTCGCCCAGCGGGTTGCCCTGCAGCATGTCGCCGTTGTCGAAGAGCAGGCTGTTCTTCACCTGGGCGCGCGCGGCCGCGATGAGCGTGGCGGTGCGCTCCAGGCCGTAGTCCTCCACCGCCTTGTCCTGGTAGTAGTCCCAGCCCAGCAGGTGCATGTGGACGTCGGTCGTTTCCAGGATGCGCAGCGGCACGCGTTGCGCCCAGGCCGCGGGCAGGGCGGCAAGCAGCAGCGCCAGGCCGGCGAGCAGGGTGCGGAGTCTTTTCGTCATGGGGCGGGCGATGCGCAAAGGCGCGTAGCCTACCAAGGCCGGCCCCGCTGTCTGCAAGCGAAGGTTCTCAGGGGAACCAGGCGGCGCGCAGGTCCGGCGGCAGCGGCGAGGTGCCCGCCAGCGCACTGCGCTGCGCGCGTTCGATGACCTGCCAGAAGTAGCGGTAGCTGGCGCGGTCGTGCAGGGCATGGCGGTGGCGTATCGGCGCCCATTGCGCGGCCTGCGCGGCGACGATGATCTCCACCGCCTGCTCGACCTCGTCGGCAGCCGGCGCGAAGGCCTCGACGATGGGGCGGATCTGCGCCGGGTGGATGCTCCACATGCGCGTGTAGCCCAGGCGCTTGCAGGCCAGCCGCGCGGCGGCGCGCAGGGCCTCGACATCCTGCAGTTCGGTGACGACGCTGTGCGAGGGCGTCCTGCCTGCGGCGTGGCAGGCGGCGGCAATCTCCAGCTTGGCGCGCAGCACCAGCGGGTGGTCGAACTGGCCGCCCACCGCGGCCAGGCTCATCGCGCCTTGCGGGATGGCGCCGCGATGCGCCGAGACGAAGTCCATGAGCCCGAAGCTCAGCGACTCGATGCGCGGGTGGGCGGCGATGGCGAACACGTCGCGCAGTGCGCCGTGGGTCTCGACGAGCGCATGCAGCGGGATGTCGCGGCCGCCCAGGGCGTCGATGGCCGCGGCCGCCTCGGCCACGTCAGCGGCGCTCTCGGGCTTGGGCAGCATCAGGTAGGCCGGCCGGCGCGGCGCGGCCAGGATCGTCGCCGCGACATCGCCGAAGCGCGCATGGCGCCACGGCAGCAGGCGCACGCCGACGCGGCCGTGGCGGTTGTCGGGGCCGGCCAGGAGCGCGGCGATGAGCTGCGCCTGGTCGACCTCGCCGCCCACCGGGGCGCCGTCCTCGTTGTCCAGCGTGACGTCGAAGACCGGGCCCAGCTCGGCCTGCAGCTGCAGGCTCCTGGTCATGCGCGGCTCGACGCCGGCGTAGTGGTCGCAGGCCGGCAGTGCCGGCGCCGCTGCACCGGCGCCGAAGAGGGCGTCGCGGGGCGAGGTCACCTCAAAGGAGATGCTTCACTCCGTCCTGCTCGCCCGTCAGCTCGGCCAGGGTCTTGTCGATGCAGCCCTGCGAGAACGCATCGATGGGCAGGCCTTCGACGATCTTGTACTTGCCGCCCTCGGTGGTGACGGGGTAGCCGAACATCACGTCCTTGGGGATGCCGTATTCGCCATTGCTGGGCACGCCCATCGTCACCCATTCGCCGCCGGTGCCCAGGGCCCAGTCACGCATGTGGTCGATGGCGGCGTTGGCGGCCGATGCGGCCGACGAGACGCCGCGCGCGGCGATGATGGCCGCACCGCGCTTGCCCACGGTGGGCAGGAAGACGTCCTTGTTCCAGGCGGGGTCGTTGATCATGTCCTTCACGCTGGCGCCGGCGATGGTGGCGAAGCGGTAGTCGGCGTACATCGTCGGGCTGTGGTTGCCCCAGACGGCCAGCTTCTTGATCGCAGCCACCGGCTTGCCGGTCCTGGCGGCGATCTGGCTCAGCGCGCGGTTGTGGTCCAGGCGCAGCATGGCGGTGAAGTTCTCGCGCGGCAGGCCGGGGGCGCTCTTCATCGCGATGTAGGCGTTGGTGTTGGCCGGGTTGCCCACCACCAGCACCTTGACGTTGCGGCTGGCCGACTGGTCCAGCGCCTTGCCCTGGGCGGTGAAGATCTGCGCATTGGCGGCCAGCAGGTCGGCTCGCTCCATGCCGGGGCCGCGCGGGCGCGCGCCGACGAGCAGCGCGTAGTCGGTGCCCTTGAAGGCGGCCACCGGGTCGCTGTGCGCTTCCATGCCGGCCAGCAGCGGGAAGGCGCAGTCTTCGAGCTCCATCATCACGCCCTTCAGCGCTTCCTGGGCCTTGTCGACCGGCACTTCCAGCAGCTGCAGGATCACCGGCTGGTCCTTGCCGAGCATTTCGCCCGAGGCGATGCGGAACAGCAGGGCGTAGCCGATCTGGCCGGCGGCGCCGGTGACAGCCACGCGGACGGGGGCTTTGGACATGGTGGTCTCCAGGGTGGAAAGAGGGTCGGAGGAAGGCTGGAACAGCCCACGATTCTAGGCTTCGCACCCTGACCCGAGTCTTATGTCTTATGGAAGAGAATGCACGGATGCCTGCCGCCGCCGCATCGACCCTGCCCGAGCCCGCGGCACCGGCCTTCAGCCCGCTGTACCAGCAGATCAAGTCGCTGCTGGTGCGCAGCCTGCAGGGCGGGGAATGGGCCCCCGGGCAGGTCATCCCCAGCGAGGTCGAGCTGGCGGCGCGCTTCCGCGTCAGCCAGGGCACGGTGCGCAAGGCCATCGACGAGCTGGCGACCGAGAACGTGCTGGTGCGCCGCCAGGGCAAGGGCACCTTCGTGGCCACCCATGCCGAGCAGTCGACCCAGTTCCGCTTCCTGCGCCTGACGCCCGACGACGGCAGCGCGCCGGCGCTGCGCCGCCGCCTGCTCGACTGCCGCCGCATGCGGGCGCCGCCCGAAGTGGCGCGGCGGCTGGGGCTGAAGACGGGCGAGGCCGCGGTGCAGGTGCGCCGGCTGCTGCTGGCCGCCGCCGCAGGCGATGAACCGAGGCCGGTGGTGCTGGACGACCTGTGGCTGCCCGGCCCGCAGTTCAAGGGCCTCACCGCCGAGCGGCTGCAGGCCTGGCAGGGCCCGCTGTACCGCCTGTTCGAGGCCGAGTTCGCGGTCCACATGATCCGCGCCGAGGAAAAGATCCGTGCCGTGGCCGCCGCCGCCGACGAGGCCGAACTGCTGGCCGTGCCCGCGGGCGCACCGCTGCTGCTCGTCGAACGCCTGTCCTACACCTAAGACAACCGGCCGGTGGAACTGCGCCGCGGCCTGTACCACACTGCCCACCACCACTATCGCAACGAGCTGAATTGACCCGGCGTCCTTGCAGGTCCACGTAAGCCTGTTGCATTGCAATAAACTCTTTCGGTTTCCCCCGGTTTCGAGAAAACAGAACATGCCTGAGATCACGAGAAGCAGACCCGGCACGATGCGGCTGGTCGACGCACTTCAGTACAGGTTGCCGCTGGCGGGCGTGGTCTCCATCCTGCACCGGGCCAGCGGCGGCATCATGTTCGTGCTGCTGCCGCTGGTGATCTGGTTCTTCGACACCAGCGTCACGTCCGAGGTCTCCTACGAATCGTTCACCAGCGCCTTCGGCGCCGGCATCGGCTTCGTGCCGGGCTGGATCGTCAAGCTGCTGGCGCTGGCGCTCATCTGGTCCTACCTGCACCACGTCATCGCCGGCGTGCGCCACCTGTGGATGGACGCCACCCACAGCGTCACCAAGGAACAGGGGCGGTCTTCCGCGGTCGTCACGCTCGCCTTGAGCCTGGTGCTGACGGTGGCGCTGGGCGCCAAGCTCTTCGGCGCGTACTGAGGCAAGCTGCCATGACGGTCAACTACGGTTCCAAGCGCGTCGTCGTCGGCGCGCACTACGGCATGCGCGACTGGCTCAGCCAGCGCGTCACCGCGGCGCTGATGGCGCTGTACACGCTGCTGCTGCTGGGCCAGGTGCTCTTCAGTGCCGGCCCCATGGGCTACGACAAGTGGGCCGGCATCTTCGCCGCCCAGTGGATGAAGGTGCTGACCTTCGTCATCTTCGTCGCCCTGGGGTGGCATGCCTGGGTCGGCATGCGCGACATCTGGATGGACTACGTGAAATCGGTCGGCGCGCGGCTGGCGCTGCAGGTGCTGACCATCGTCTGGCTCGTCGGCTGCATGGGCTGGGCCGTGCAAGTGCTCTGGAGGCTGTAAATGGTGGCACTGGCAACTTCTCTTTCACGCCGCAAGTTCGACGTCGTCATCGTCGGCGCCGGCGGGTCCGGCATGCGTGCCTCGCTGCAGCTGGCGCTGGCCGGCCTGAACGTGGCGGTGCTGAGCAAGGTCTTCCCGACGCGGTCGCACACCGTGGCGGCGCAGGGCGGCATCGGCGCCAGCCTGGGCAACATGGCCGAGGACAACTGGCACTACCACTTCTACGACACCGTCAAGGGCAGCGACTGGCTGGGTGACCAGGACGCCATCGAGTACATGTGCCGCGAGGCGCCCAAGGTCGTGTACGAGCTGGAACACATGGGCATGCCCTTCGACCGCAACCCGGACGGCACCATCTACCAGCGCCCCTTCGGCGGCCACACCGCGAACTACGGCGAAAAGCCCGTGCAGCGCGCCTGCGCCGCCGCCGACCGCACCGGCCACGCCATGCTGCACACGCTGTACCAGCAGAACGTGAAGGCGCGTACCAATTTCTTCGTCGAATGGATGGCGCTGGACCTGCTGCGCGACGCCGACGGCGACGTGCTGGGCGTCACGGCGCTGGAGATGGAAACCGGCGAGGTCCACATCCTCGAGGCCAAGACCACGCTCTTCGCCACCGGCGGTGCCGGCCGCATCTTCGCCGCCAGCACCAACGCCTTCATCAACACCGGCGACGGCCTGGGCATGGCGGCGCGCGCCGGCATACCGCTCGAGGACATGGAGTTCTGGCAGTTCCACCCCACGGGCGTGCACAACGCCGGCGTGCTGCTGACCGAGGGCTGCCGCGGCGAAGGCGCCATCCTGCGCAACGCGAATGGCGAGCGCTTCATGGAGCGCTACGCGCCGACGCTGAAGGACCTGGCGCCGCGCGACTTCGTCAGCCGCTGCATGGACCAGGAGATCAAGGAAGGCCGCGGCTGCGGGCCCAACAAGGACTACATCAACCTGGACATGACGCACCTGGGCGGCGACACCATCGCCAAGCGCCTGCCCAGCGTGCTGGAAATCGGCCACAACTTCGCCAACGTCGACATCACGAAGGAGCCGATTCCCGTGGTGCCGACCATCCACTACCAGATGGGCGGCATCCCGACCAACATCCACGGCCAGGTGGTGGCACCGAAGAACGGCAACCCCAACAGCGTGGTCAACGGCTTCTATGCGGTGGGCGAATGCTCCTGCGTGAGTGTTCACGGCGCCAACCGGCTGGGCACCAACTCGCTGCTCGACCTGCTGGTCTTCGGCCGCGCCGCCGGCAACCACATCGTCGACAGCTTCAAGGCCGCCGACAAGGCGCACAAGCCGCTGCCCAAGGACGCCGCCGACGCCACATTGGCGCGCCTGGCGCGCCTGGACGCCAACACCAGCGGCGAGTACGCCCAGGACGTGGCGAACGACCTGCGCGCCGCGATGCAGCAGCATGCCGGCGTCTTCCGCACGCAGGCCATCCTCGACGCCGGCGTGGCCAAGGTCGCCGCGATCGCTGAACGCGTGAAGTCCATCGGCCTGAAGGACAAGAGCCAGGTCTTCAACACCGCGCGCATCGAGGCCCTGGAGGTCGACAACCTGATCGAGAGCGCGCAGGCCACCATCGTCTCGGCGGCGGCGCGCAAGGAAAGCCGCGGCGCGCACAGCGTCGACGACTACGGCGACACGCCCGAACACCCGAACGGCCGCAACGACGAGGTCTGGCTGAAGCACACGCTGTGGTATTCCGAAGGCAACCGCCTGGACTACAAGCCGGTGCAGCTGAAGCCGCTGTCGGTCGACTCCGTGCCGCCCAAGGTCAGAACCTTCTAGAGAGCAGCTATTCCATGGCCCTGCGCACCTTCCAGATCTACCGCTACGACCCCGACACCGACGCCAAGCCGCGCATGCAGACGCTGCAGGTGGAGCTCGACGGCCACGAGCGCATGCTGCTCGACGCGCTGATGAAGCTGAAGAAGGTCGACCCCACCCTGAGCTTTCGCCGCAGCTGCCGCGAAGGCGTGTGCGGGTCGGACGCGATGAACATCAACGGCAAGAACGGCCTGGCCTGCCTGACCAACATGCTGACGCTGCCGGGCACCATCGTGCTCAAGCCGCTGCCCGGCCTGCCCGTGATCCGCGACCTCATCGTCGACATGACGCTGTTCTTCAAGCAGTACAACAGCATCAAACCCTACCTCGTCAACGACGACCAGCCGCCCGAGAAGGAACGCCTGCAGAGCCCTGAAGAGCGCGACGAGCTCAACGGCCTGTACGAGTGCATCCTGTGCGCCAGCTGCAGCACCAGCTGCCCCAGCTTCTGGTGGAACCCGGACAAGTTCGTCGGTCCGGCCGGCCTGCTGCAGGCCTACCGCTTCATCGCCGACAGCCGCGACCAGGACACCGGCGGCCGCCTGGACAACCTGGAAGACCCGTACCGGCTCTTCCGCTGCCACACCATCATGAACTGCGTCGACGTCTGCCCCAAGGGGCTTAACCCGACGAAGGCGATCGGCAAGATCAAGGAGCTGATGGTCCGCCGGGCCGTCTGATCCCCAGGAGACGGGCATGCGCCTGGACGAACGTTCGCTGAGCAAGCTGAAGTGGCGCTGCCGCCGTGGCCTGCTGGAGAACGACCTCTTCGTCGAGCGCTTCTTCCGCGATCACGAGGAGACGATCACGACAAGACAGGCCGCGGGGCTGCTGGCCCTGATGGACCTGCCTGACAACGACCTGCTGGACTTGTTGCTCAGGCGCAAGGAAGCGCAGGCCCTGGGTGACAACATCGACAGCCCCGAAGTGCACGAGGTGCTCGCCCTGCTCAGACGCCCGCCCCTCGCCACCGGCGCCGTCCCCCTCCCGATCACGACCTGAAGAAAGGCTCCTGCGATGACCCCCTCCGACGTCAAAGCCACCCTGTCGTTCTCCGACGGCAGCCCGAGCATGGACCTGCCGATCTACAAGGGCAGCATCGGGCCCGACGTGATCGACATCCGCAAGCTCTACGCCCAGACCGGCAAGTTCACCTACGACCCCGGCTTCCTGTCCACGGCCTCGTGCAACAGCACCATCACCTACATCGACGGTGACAAGGGCGAGCTGCTGTACCGCGGCTACCCCATCGAGCAGCTGGCGCAGAACTGCGACTTCCTCGAGACCTGCTACCTGCTGCTCAAGGGCGACCTGCCCAACGCGACGCAGAAGACCGACTTCGTCAAGCTCGTCACCAACCACACGATGGTCAACGAGCAGATGCAGTTCTTCCTGCGCGGCTTCCGCCGCGACGCGCACCCGATGGCGGTGATGACGGGGCTGGTGGGCGCGCTGTCGGCCTTCTATCACGACAGCACCGACATCAACAACCCGACGCACCGCGAGATCGCCGCCATCCGCCTCATCGCCAAGATGCCGACGCTGGTGGCCATGGCCTACAAGTACGGCATCGGCCAGCCTTTCATCTACCCGAAGAACAGCCTGTCGTACTCGGCCAACTTCGTGCGCATGATGTTCGCCACGCCCTGCGAGGAGTACGAGCCCAACGACGTGCTGGTGCGTGCCATCGACCGCATCTTCATCCTGCACGCCGACCACGAGCAGAACGCGTCGACGTCCACCGTGCGGCTGTGCGGCAGCTCGGGCACCAACCCCTTCGCGGCCATCGCCGCCGGGGTGGCCTGCCTGTGGGGCCCGGCGCATGGCGGCGCCAACGAGGCGGCGCTGAACATGCTCAAGGACATCCAGCGCCAGGGCGGCGTCGAGAAGATCGGCGAGTTCATCAAGGCGGTGAAGGACAAGAACAGCAACGTCAAGCTGATGGGCTTCGGCCACCGCGTGTACAAGAACTACGACCCGCGCGCCAAGCTGATGCGCGAGACCTGCCACGAGGTGCTGGAAGCCACCGGCCTGCACGACGACCCGCTGTTCAAGCTGGCCATGGCGCTGGAGAAGATCGCGCTGGAGGACGACTACTTCGTCAGCCGCAAGCTCTACCCCAACGTCGACTTCTACTCGGGCATCGTGCAGAGCGCGCTGGGCATCCCGGTCAGCCTGTTCACCGCCATCTTCGCGCTCGCGCGCACGGTGGGCTGGATCGCCCAGCTCAACGAGATGATCGGCGACCCCGAATACAAGATCGGCCGCCCGCGCCAGCTCTTCGTCGGCTCGCCGCGGCGCGACGTCAAGCCCATCGGGGCGCGCTGAACGCCGCCGGCAGGCGAAGCCGTCACGGCAGGCAAGAAGGCCACCCGAGGGTGGCCTTTCTCATGGGCGGCAGCGGCGCCTGTCAGCGCAATTCATCGGTCAGGATGCCGACGATGCGCCTGGCGTTCTCGCCCGTGTCGGGCGCGCCCGTGGTCGTCTGCACCGTCAGCAGCGTCTTCTCGCCCGTGGGCTTGAGGAAGATGCGGTAGCGCAGCGCCGCCTGCGGGTTGCTGTTGTCGCCGAAGAGCTTGGCCCACCAGCCCGGCTCGTCCTTGCCGGCGTTCTTGGGGTCGATGTAGCGCACGTAGTACAGGCCGGCGGTGCGGTCACGGTCCTCGACCGTGAAGCCGCCGCGGTCCAGCGCCAGGCCGACGCGGCGCCAGGCGCGGTCGAAGGCTTCGTCGACCACCAGCGAGGTGGGTTGGCCGGCGGCGCCCGCGGCCGCGGTGGCACCTGTGGCCGTCACCGCCACGACCTTGGGCGGCTGGTCGGGCGCCGTGGCCACGGCGGCCTGCGCCGGCTGCTCCTTCGCGCCCAGCGCCACCAGCAGGCGCGTCAGCATCAGGGCTTCGAGCTGCGGGTCGTTGGGGCGCGCGCGCCAGCTCGTCTCCTCGTGGCGCTCGCCGACGTAGACCTCCTCGATGCCGCGCTGCACGATGTAGACCTCGCTGCCCGTGGCGGTGCGCTCGACGCGGGTGCGGTAGAGGTCGCGCCGGCCGGTGTCGAAGAGGTTGGTGAAGACCTTGCCGATGGTGCTGCGGATGAGGTCGGTCGGCGCCTGCGTCCTGTCCTCGGCCCAGTTGGTTTCCATGACGCCGAGCTGGGGGTTGTCCAGCTGCAGCGTGTAGCCGTTCTTCTCCCAGAAGCTGCGCAGCAGGGGCCACAGCTGCTCGGGCGTCAGCGGCGCCACCAGCCAGCGCTGCTGGCCCTGGCGCTCGATGCGCAGGTCGCCCACCGCCGTGGGCGCCACGCCCGACGCGGCCATGGCCACGGGCACGGCGGCAGCGGGCATGGCCGCGGGCTGGTTGGCCGCGGCGGCGCTGATGACGCCGCCCTGGGGCTGGTAGCGCGAGTCGCGCGCCAGCTGGGTCAGGTCGGGCGGCACCTCCAGCGGCTTGCCCTTGTTGTCGCCGTTCTTGTAGTCGGCCTGGTCGCCGCCGAACCAGCCCGAGATGGTCGAGCAGCCGGGCAGGGCGGCCATGGCGGCCAGCGCCAAGGCGGTGGCCGCGAACCTGGCGGGGAGGGCGGCTGTTTGCAGTTTCACGTTCGGGGTCTCCGCGACGGCCGCCGTGGCGGCCGCGACTGTGGCTGGCTGGGTTGGGATGGGGAAGCGACTCAGGCCTGCAGGCCCGCGTCGCGCAGCGCTTGCCCCACCAGCGCCTGCCCGGCTTCGGTGAGCGGCACGATGGGCAGCCGCACGGCCGGGCCGCACAGGCCCAGGTGCGACAGGGCCCACTTGGCGGGGGCCGGGCTGGGTTCGCAGAACAGCTGCTTGTGCAGCGGCAGCAGCTTCAGGTGCAGCGCGGTGGCGCGGCGGGTGTCGCCCTCGAGGGCGGCCACGCACAGCTCGTGCATGAGCCTTGGCGCCAGGTTGGCGGTGACGCTGACATTGCCCTGGCCGCCCAGCAGCATCAGCGCCACGGCCGTGCCGTCGTCGCCGGAGTAGATCGCGAAGCCCTCGGGCGCGTGCTTGATGAGCTGGCAGGCGCGCTCGATGTTGCCGCTGGCTTCCTTGATGCCGATGATGCCCGGCACGCGCGCCAGGCGCAGCGCCGTCTCGGGCAGCATGTCGGCCACCGTGCGGCCGGGCACGTTGTACAGCACCAGCGGCAGGTCCACCGCCTCGGCGATGGCCTTGAAGTGCTGGTAGATGCCGTCCTGCGAAGGCCGGTTGTAGTAGGGCACGACCGAGAGGTGGCAGTCGGCGCCGACCTGCTTGGCGAAGCGCGTGAGCTCGATCGCTTCCGCGGTGGAATTCGCCCCCGTGCCGGCCATGATCGGCACACGGCCGGCGGCATGTTCCACGGCGATGCGGATGACCCGGCAGTTCTCCTCCATCGACACCGTGGGCGACTCGCCCGTGGTGCCGACGACGCCGATGCAGTCGGTGCCTTCGGCGATGTGCCAGTCGATGAGGCGGCGCAGCGCCGGCTCGTCGATGCGGCCGTCGTCGTGCATCGGGGTCACCAGCGCGACGATGCTGCCTGTGATGGGGTTCATGCGGGGTGGGGCTTCATGCAATCCGCGGATTTTAGCGGCCGGGTGCGTCCAGCCTGTAGCGCGGCGCCGTGACCGCGCCACCAGGGGCGCGCAGGGCGGCGATGCGCTGCACGTAACGCGGCGTCATGCCTTGCCCGCCGCCTTCGAAGCCGTCCTCGAAGGCGACCACGCGCAGGCCGGCGCACAGGCGCAGCAGCTCGCCGGGCTGCAGCAGGAAGTCGGGCCGCGAAGGCTTGCCGATGGTCTCGTGGCCGGCGGCGAAGGTCTCCCAGATCAGGACGCCGCCCGGGCCCAGCGCTTCCAGCAGCTGCGGCACCAGCGGCCGCCAGAGGTAGTTGGTGACGACGATGCCGTCGAAGCGGCGGCCCGGCAGCGGCCAGGGGCCGCCTTCGATGTCGGCGACGATGAGCTCGGCCAGGCCGCGCAAGGACGCCAAGGCCGCTTCGTCGCGGTCCACGCCGGTCACCGCGTAGCCCTGCCCGGCCAGCCAGCGCAGGTGGCGGCCGCCGCCGCAGGCGACGTCGAGCACCGCGCCGCCCGGCTGCAGCAGGCCGGCGAAACGCTGCACCCAGGGTGAAGGCGGCAGGCCGGTGTGCACCTAGAAGCAGGCCCAGACGCGGCTGGCCAGGTCGAACACCAGGTGCGGGCTCAGGTAGGCCGCGAACACGGCCGCCAGCGCCAGGCCGGCCGCTGTCCAGGCGAGCAGGCGCGTCATGCCGGCTGCGGCGCGCCGCGCACCAGGGCGGCTTCACGCACCGGCAGGTTGATGAGGGCGGCGAAGAGGCCCAGCGCGATGGCGATCCACCACACCACGTCGTAGCTGCCGGTGGCGTCGTAGAGCCGGCCGCCCAGCCAGGCGCCCATGAAGGAGCCGAGCTGGTGGCCGAGGAAGACGAAGCCGCCCAGCATCGACATGTACTGGACGCCGAAGATCTGCGCCACGATGGCGTTGGTCGGCGGCACGGTGGACAGCCACAGGAAGCCCATCACCGCGGCGAAGACGTAGACGCTCCCGGGCGACAGCGGCACGCTGATGAAGACCGCGATGACCACCGCCCGCAAGGCATAGATGGTGCTGAGGATGTAGCGCTTGGGCATGCGCTGGCCCAGCGAGCCGGCCGCGTAGGTGCCGAAGATGTTGAACAGCCCGATGAGCGCCAGCGCGATGGCCGCCACCTGCGGCTTCAGGCCATGGTCCTTGAGGTAGCTGGGCATGTGCACGCCGATGAACACGACCTGGAAGCCGCAGACGAAGTAGCCTGCCGTCAGCAGCGCGAAACTGCGGTTGCCGAAGGCCTCGCGCAGGGCCGCGCCCATGCTCTGGCGCGGGCCGCCGGCCGCCGCCGCCGGGGGCTCGCGCAGGCCGAAAGCCAGCGGCACGATGGCCAGCGCGCCGCAGGCCAGCAGGAAGAGCGAGCTCTGCCAGCCCCAGTGGTCGATGAGGCCGATCTCCACCGGCACCATCAGGAACTGGCCGAAGGAGCCGGCCGCCGCCGTGATGCCCATCGCCCAGGAACGCTTCTCGGCTGCCACCTGGCGCGCGATGACGCCGTAGACCACCGCGTAGGTGGTGCCCGACTGCGCCATGCCCAGCACCACGCCGGCGCCGCCCAGGAAGGCCAGGCCGCTGGTGGCCGAGGCCATCAGCACCAGGCCCAGCGAATACAGCAGTGCGCCGACGACGAGCACGCGCAGGGCGCCGTAGCGGTCGGCCAGTCCGCCCGCGACCGGCCCCGCCAGGCCCCACGACAGGTTCTGCACCGCCAGCGCCAGCGCGAAGGTCTCGCGCGTCCAGCCGCGGTCCATCGTGATCGGCTGCAGCCACAGGCCGAAGCCATGGCGTATGCCCATGCTGACGGTGACGATGGCGGCACCGCACAGCAGCACCTGGAACATCGACAGGCGCGGTGGCCCGGAAGCTGCATTCATGCGGCGATTCTCCAAGAAATCGCCCGCATCCATCGCCGGGGTGGCGACTACAGTGGCGGCGCACCCAGCAAAGGCAGCGGCAGATGAAGATCCTGGTTCTCGGCAGCGGCGTCATCGGCGTGGCCAGCGCCTACTACCTGGCGCGCGCCGGCCACGAGGTCGAGGTCGTCGACCGCCAGGGCGGCCCGGCGCTGGAGACCAGCTTCGGCAACGCCGGCGAGGTCAGCCCCGGCTACAGCGCGCCCTGGGCCGGGCCGGGCGTTCCCGTCAAGGCCATCAAGTGGATGCTGATGCAGCACAGCCCGCTCGTCATCTGGCCCATGCTCGACCCGGCGATGTGGCGCTGGGGCGCGCTGATGCTGGCCAACTGCACCGAGCGCGCCTACGCGCTGAACAAGAGCCGCATGGTGCCCATCGCCGAGTACAGCCGCGACTGCCTGAAGGCGCTGCGCGCCGAGACCGGCATCGCCTACGACGACCGCGCCCAGGGCACGCTGCAGCTCTTCCGCACCCAAAAGCAGCTCGATGGCATCGCCGGCGACGTGGCGGTGCTGAAGCAGTACGGCGTGCCTTTCGAGGTGCTGGACCGTGCCGGCTTCTGCAGGGTCGAGCCGGCGCTGAAGCTGACGCAGGACAAGTTCGTCGGTGCGCTGCGTCTGCCCGGCGACGAGACCGGCGACTGCCACGTCTTCACGAACCGCCTGGCCGAGATGGCGCGCGCCCTGGGCGTGCGCTTCCGCTTCGACACCACCATCGACGGCATCGAAAAGGCGGGCGACCGCATCGACGGCGTGCGCACGTCCGCCGGCCGCCTCATTGCGGACCGCTACCTCATGGCGCTGGGCAGCTACTCGCCGCTGGCGCTGCGGCCGCTGGGCATCCGCATCCCCGTCTATCCGGTCAAGGGCTACTCGATCACCGTGCCCATCACCGACGCCGCCGGCGCGCCCGAGTCGACGGTGATGGACGAGACCCACAAGGTCGCCGTGACGCGCCTGGGAGAGCGCATCCGCGTCGGCGGCACGGCCGAGCTGGCGGGCTACAGCCTGAACCTGCGCGAGGCCCGCCGCGCGACGCTCGAGCATGTCGTCACCGACCTCTTCCCGCGCGGCGGCGACGTCGGCCAGGCCACCTTCTGGTGCGGCCTGCGGCCGATGACGCCCGACGGCACGCCCATCGTGGGCACCACGCCGATCGCCAACCTGCTGCTGGCCACCGGCCACGGCACCCTGGGCTGGACGATGGCCGCGGGCACGGGACGCATCATCGCCGACCTCGTTACGGGCAAGACGCCGGACATCGACATCGCCGGCCTCGCGATGTCGCGCTATGCCAGGGCCTGGCGCCCTGCGTAAAGGCGCGCAACCGCGCCCGCGGTGCCACCCGCGCGTCCTCAGCGCGGGCCCTCGATGGGGTTGCCATACAGCGGCCGGGCGCCGAACTGCGTGCTGATGGCGTAGGCGATGCCGCAGGCCAG
>CAIWPS010000414.1 GCA_903914615.1 uncultured beta proteobacterium
ACGCGACGCCGAGCCCGGCGAGGCCCCGGCCAGCTTCTGAAGCCACCTGCCGCCGGCGCCGCGCATCAGCGCGCGGCCGCGGCCGCGCGCCTCACTTCTTCGTCGCCGCTTCCCACACCACATGGGTGTAGGCGGCCGCGCCGGGGTCCTTCTTGATCACCGGCGAGCTGCCCGCGGCCAGCAGCACCTTCACCGTGCGCTCGTAGGCCGCCGGTTCCAGGTAGCCCAGCTTGGGCGTGCCGGCGGTGGTGATGAGCTTGGCCACGTTCTCCATCTGCCGCTGCTGCACCTTCAGCGTCGCGCTGCCGGAAGGATCGGCGGCGACGACGATCTTCGCCGCACCGGCCGGGTCCTTGACCGCATCGGCCCAGCCCTTGAGCGTGGCGCGCAGGAACTTCGCGCTCCGGGCCACGAAGGCCGGGTCCTTGAGCCTGGCGTCGAGCACGTACAGGCCGTCTTCCAGCGAGGCCACGCCCTGGTCCTCGTAGAAGAAGGTCACGAGGTCGCTTTCCTTGACGCCGGCATCGATGACCTGCCAGTACTCGTTGTAGATCATGGTGCTGATGCAGGCGGCCTGGTTCTGCAGCAGCGGGTCGACGTTGAAGCCCTGCTTGAGCACCTTGATGTCGGTGTCGGGCTTGAAGCCGAGCTTGGCCATCCAGTTCAGGAAGGGGTATTCGTTGCCGCCGAACCAGACACCCAGGGTCTTGCCCTTGAGGTCGGCCGGCTTGGAAACACCGCTGGCCTTCTTGCAGGTGAGCATGAGGCCGCTGCGGTTGAAGATCTGCGCGATGTTGACCAGCGGCACGCCGGCCTCGCGCGCGGCCAGCGCGTCGGGCATCCAGTTGACGACGGCATCGGCCTGGTTGCCGGCCAGCACCTGCACCGGGCTGACGTCGGGGCCGCCGGGCTTGATCGTCACGTCCAGGCCTTCGGCCTTGTAGTAGCCCTTGGCGGCGGCAACGTAGTAGCCGGCGAACTGGGCCTGCGGCACCCACTTCAGCTGCACGGTGTACTTGTCCTCGGCCTGGGCACTGAGGCCGCAGGCCAGCGCCAGCGCGGCAGCAGCGAACTTGAAGGGTCTGAACATGGTGGCGGGCTCCTGGGGTGGTGTGGGTGGAAGGAAACGGGGGTCAGCGCGAACGGACCGAAGGGTGCCAGAACGCCAGCCGGCGTTCCAGCCTGACGAGCAGCGCATAGGCCGCCGAGCCGGTGACGGCGGCGACGACGATGGCGCCCCACACCAGCGCCATGTTCATGCGCGCGGCCTCGGTGCTGATGCGAAAGCCCAGGCCCACGGTGGGCGAGCCGAAGAACTCGGCGACGATGGCGCCGATGAGCGCCAGCGTGGCATTGACCTTGAGTGCGCTGACGATGAAGGGCACGGCGCAGGGCAGGCGCAGGTCGACGAGCGTGCGCGCATAGCCGGCGGCGTAGCTGTGCATGAGCTCGCGTTCGATGCGCCCTGCCGCCTGCAGCCCGGCCAGCGTGGCGACGAGCATCGGGAAGAAGGTCATCAGCACCACCACCGCGGCCTTCGAAGGCCACTCGAAGCCGAACCACATGACCATGATGGGCGCCACCGCGACGAGCGGGATGGTGCTGGACAGCGAAGCCACCGGCAGCAGCCCGCGCTGCAGGAAGGGCGCGCGGTCGATGGCCAGCGCCACCGCGAAGCCCAGCGCCGAGCCCAGCAGCCAGCCCGTGAGCACGGCCTTGAGCACCGTCTGCACGAAGTCGCCGGCCAGCGTGGCGGCATGATCGAACAGCGACTGCGCGATCGCCCACGGTGCCGGCAGCAGCACGCGCGGCACCTCGAAGACCGTGACGCCGACCTGCCAGATCGCCAGCACCCAGGCGCCGAACAGCGCCGCCGCCAGCGGGCCTTCGAAGCGCGCCGCGCGGCGCACCGTGACCACCGCTGCCGCCAGCATCGCCAGGCCCAGCAAGGCACGCCACGCCGTCATGGCGTGCGCCCGCGCAGCAGCAGCCGGCCGGCGAGATCCACGGCGCCGGTGAGCGCCAGCCCCAGCAGCGCCGACATCACCAGCGCCGACCAGATCGCCACCGTGTTGCCGTAGTACGAGCCCGTCAGCAGCCGCGCCCCCAGCCCGGCCTGCGCGCCGGTGGGCAGCTCGGCCACCATCGCCCCCACCAGCCCGGCCGCCACCGCCACGCGCAGCGAGGGCAGCAGGAAAGGCAGCGCCGCCGGCAGCCGCAGCAGCCAGAAGGCCTGCCAGCGCGTGGCGGCGTAGGTATGCAGCAGTTCGGTGTCGATGCGCTGCGGCGAACGCAGGCCCTGCACCATCGCCACCGTCACCGGGAAGAAGCACAGGTACATCGCGATCGCCGCCTTCGGCGCCACGCCCGAGAAGCCCAGCGAGCCGAGGATGACGAGCACGATGGGCGCGATGGCCAGCACCGGCACCGTCTGCGACGCGACGATCCACGGCAGCAGCGCGCGGTCCAGCGCGCGGCTGTGGACGATGGCCGCCGCCAGCGCCACGCCCAGCAGCGTGCCGAGCACGAAGCCGACGAGCGTGGACTGCGCCGTGACGGCCACGTGCAGCAGCAGGTTGCGCGGCGAGTCCAGCGGCCAGTCGGTGCAGCTGCTCCACAGGTCGGCCACGATCTGCTGCGGCGCCGGCAGCACCGGGCGCTCCATCGCCCAGGTGGTGGCGACGAGGTCGGCGGTGGTCCAGCCGGGCTGGTTGACGAGCACGCGCTCCCTGGCGCCCGCCGCGTTGAGGCCTATGCAGCCCAGGTACCACAGGACGAACAGCACCGCCAGCACCGCGGCCACGGGGCCGGCCCGGTCGCGCAGCCGCACGGCCCGGCTATTCATCGTCGCCATGCCCCACGGCCAGCGCCTCGCGCACCTGGTGCGCGACGGCGATGAAGGCGGCGCTGTCGCGCATCGCGAGTTCGCGTTCCTCGGGCAGCGGCGAGCGGATGTCCTTCAGGATGCGCCCCGGCCGCGGCGACATGACGACGATGCGGGTCGACAGGTACACCGCCTCGGCGATCGAATGGGTGACGAAGACGACGGTGCGCTTCTCGCGCCGCCACAGGCCCTGCAGCTGCTCGCCCAGGCGGTCGCGCGTGATCTCGTCGAGCGCGCCGAAGGGCTCGTCCATCATCAGGATGCGCGGCTCGAAGCCCAGGGCGCGGGCGATCGACACCCGCTGCTGCATGCCGCCCGACAGCTGCCAGGGGTACTTGCGCTCGAAGCCCGCCAGGCCCACGCGCGCCAGCTGCTCCATCGCCACGGACTTGCATTGCGCTGCCGGCCGGCCCTGGATCTGCAGCGGCAGCATCACGTTGGCCAGCACGGTGCGCCAGGGGAACAGCGCCGGTGCCTGGAAGACGTAGCCGTAGGCGCGTGCCAGCCGCGCCTGGTGCGGGCTCATGCCGTTGACCTGCACCTGGCCGGCCGTGAGCGGTTCGAGGTCGGCGATGACGCGCAGCAGGGTCGTCTTGCCGCAGCCCGAGGGGCCGATGAGCGAGACGAACTCGCCGGGCGCGATGTCGAGGTCGATGCCCTGCAGCGCATGCACGGGGGCGTCGGCAGCGGCATAGACGACGCTGGCAGCACGCACCTGAACGGCCAGCTCGCAAGACGCTGCAGCAGGGCTCATCGGGCGCGGGCGGCGTGTCGGTGGGGCGTCATCTGGCGGGCAAGGATAGCCAGTTCCATGCCATCGACCGTGGCGGACGCCGCGCGGGTGAACCCGCATGGGTGCCGGCATGGGCCTTGCGTACGATGGCTCGATCACAGGCAAGCCGCGCCCGCATGACCGAGACCGCCATCGCCGACATCCGCCCCGGACGCCGCAGCGCCGCCGAGGTGGCCGCCGCCTTCGCCGACGCCGCGCCAAGGCTGTCGCGCACGCAGGCGCTGGTCGAGGCCGAACGCTGCCTCTACTGCTACGACGCCCCGTGCATCCAGGCCTGCCCCACGGGCATCGACGTGCCCAGCTTCATCCGCCGGATCGCCGAAGACAACCTGCGCGGCGCGGCGCGCGCCATCCTCACGGCCAATCCGTTGGGCGGCACCTGCGCCCGCGCCTGCCCGACCGAGGTGCTGTGCGAACAGGCCTGCGTGCGCACGGCGCAGCAGGCCAAGCCGGTGGAGATCGGCGCGCTGCAGCGCTACGCCGTCGACTCGGTGATGGACCGGCCGGTGACGGCGCTGTTCACGCGCGCCGCGGCCACCGGCCGGCGCATCGCCGTGGTCGGCGCCGGCCCGGCGGGGCTGGCCTGCGCCTTCGAGCTGGCGCGGCGCGGCCACGAGGTCGTGATCCACGATGCGCGCCCGGCCGCCGGCGGACTCAACGAATACGGCCTGGCGGCCTACAAGATGGCCGGTGGTTTTGCCCAGGCCGAACTGAACTGGCTGCTGGGCATCGGCGGCATCACGCTGCAGCTGGACTGGCAGCTGCAGACGGCGGCGCAACTGCAGGCGCTGCGCGACGGCTTCGACGCCGTCTTCCTCGCCGTCGGCCTGAGCCGCACGCCGCGGCTGGGCATCCCCGGCGAGGCGCTGGCCGGCGTGCGCGACGCCGTCGACTTCATCGCCGAGCTGCGCCAGGCCGGCGACCTCGCGGCCCTGCCGGTGGGCCGCCGCGTCGTCGTCGTCGGCGGCGGCATGACGGCCATCGACGCTGCGGTGCAGAGCAAGCTGCTCGGCGCCGAGACGGTCCACATGGTCTACCGCCGCGGGCCCGAGACGATGGGCGCTTCGAAGTCGGAACAGCATTGGGCGCAGACGCGCGGTGTCGCCATCCACCACCACCTGGCGCCGCTGGAGATCGTCGGCCAGGGCGGCCACGCCAGCGCCGTGCGCTTTGCGCGCAGCGGCGGCGGCGACGTGACGTACGCCGCCGACACGGTGCTGCGGGCCATCGGCCAGAAGCTCGACGAGACCGTGCTCACCGCGGCGGGGCTCACGCTGCAGGCCGGCCGCGTCGTCGCCGACGCCGACGGCCGCACCGGCGTGCCGCGCCTGTTCGCTGGCGGCGACTGCCGCGCCGGCGGCCGCGACCTCACGGTCGAGGCGGTGGAAGACGGCAAGCGCGCCGCCGCCGCGCTGCACGCCGACCTCGGCGCCTGAAGAGGACACCCATGGCCGACCTGCGCAACACCTTCGCCGGCATCGCGAGCCCCAACCCGTTCTGGCTCGCCAGCGCGCCGCCCACCGACAAGGCCACCAACATCCACCGCGCCTTCGAGGCCGGCTGGGGCGGCGTGGTCTGGAAGACGCTGGGTGAGGACGGCCCGCCCATCGTCAACGTGTCAGGCCCGCGCTACGGCGCGCTGCTCACGCCCGACCGCCGAATGCTGGGCTTCAACAACATCGAGCTCATCACCGACCGGCCGCTGCAGCTGAACCTGGACGAGATCCGCGCCGTCAAGCGCGCCTGGCCCGACCGCGCCGTGGTGGTGTCGCTGATGGTGCCCTGCACCGAGGCGGCCTGGAAGGCCATCCTGCCGCGCGTCGAGGACACCGGCGCCGACGGCGTCGAGCTCAACTTCGGCTGCCCCCACGGCATGAGCGAACGCGGCATGGGCGCCGCGGTGGGCCAGGTGCCCGAGTACATCGAGATGGTCACCGCCTGGTGCAAGACGCACAGCCGGCTGCCGGTGATCGTCAAGCTCACGCCCAACATCACCGACATCCGTGTGCCGGCACGCGCGGCCAAGGCAGGCGGCGCCGATGCGGTGTCGCTCATCAACACCATCACCTCGATCATGGGCGTCGACCCGGCGACGCTGACGATGAGCCCCTCGACCGGCGGCATGGGCTCGCACGGCGGCTACTGCGGGCCGGCGGTCAAGCCCATCGCGCTGAACATGGTGGCGCAGATCGGCCGCGACGCCGCCACCGCGGGCCTGCCCATCTCCGGCATCGGCGGCGTCGGCAACTGGCGCGACGCCCTGGACTACATCGCACTGGGCGCCGGCAACGTGCAGGTGTGCACCGCGGCGATGACCTTCGGCTTCAAGATCGTGCAGGAGATGATCGACGGCCTGGCGGAGTACATGGACACGATGGGCTTTGCCACCACGGCCGACTTCCAGGGCCGTGCCCTGCCCACCGTCACCGAGTGGCAGCACCTGAACCTGAACGCCACCAGCAAGGCCGTCATCGCCCAGGACCTGTGCATCCAGTGCGGGCGCTGCCACATCGCCTGCGAGGACACCTCGCACCAGGCGATCACGGCCACGAAGGACGGCCGGCGGCACTTCGAGGTCAAGGACGCCGACTGCGTGGGCTGCAACCTGTGCGTGCTGGTCTGCCCGGTGCCCGAATGCATCACGCTGCGCACGCTGGGCGCCGGCGAGCTGGACGCGCGCACGGGGCAGCCGGTGCCGGCCGCCCGGCTGGACTGGACGCGCCACCCGAACAACCCGATGCGCGTGGCCGACCCCGCCTGAGCCGGGACGCGAGGCCGCGCGCCGCGGACGTCACGGCGCAGCACGGGCCCGGAATGGGGTACAAAGCCGCATCACCACGCCAGGAGCCCGCGCCATGTCCACCCTGCTCGTCCGTGGCGGCACCGTCGTCAATGCCGACCGCGAATTCCGCGCCGACGTGCTGTGCATCGGCGGCCAGGTCGCCGCCGTCGGCGTGGGCCTGGAAGCGCCCGCCGGCGCGCAGGTGCTCGACGCCGACGGCCGCTACGTCATGCCCGGCGGCATCGACCCCCACACCCACATGCAGCTGCCCTTCATGGGCACGGTGACGCGCGACGACTTCTACAGCGGCACCGCGGCAGCCCTGGCCGGCGGCACCACCACCATCATCGACTTCGTCATCCCCGACCCGAAGGAGCCGCTGATGGACGCCTGGCGCAAGTGGCGCGGCTGGGCCGACAAGGCGGCCTCGGACTACAGCTTCCACGTCGCCATCACCTGGTGGGACGAGACCGTGCACCGCGACATGGGCGTGCTGGTGCAGGAACGCGGCGTCAACAGCTTCAAGCACTTCATGGCCTACAAGAACGCCATCATGTGCGACGACGAGACGCTGGTGAACAGCTTCCGCCGCGCGCTCGAACTCGGCGCCATGCCCACCGTGCATGCCGAGAACGGCGAGCTCGTCTTCATGCTGCAGAACGAGATGAAGGCCAAGGGCATCTTCGGCCCCGAAGCGCACCCGCTGTCGCGCCCGCCGGCCGTGGAAGCCGAAGCCGCGCAGCGCGCCATTGCGATTGCCGACGTGCTGAACGTGCCGATCTACGTCGTGCACGTCTCGTGCGCCGAATCGGCCGAGGCCATCGCCCGCGCCCGCGCCCGCGGCCAGCGCGTCTTCGGCGAGGTGCTGGCCGGCCACCTGACGCTGGACGACGGCGTCTACCGCGACCCGCGCTTCGAGTTCGCCGCCGGCCACGTCATGAGCCCGCCCTTCCGCCCCAGGGGTCACGCCGCCGCGCTGTGGCGCGGCCTGCAGGCGGGCACGCTCCACACCACCGCCACCGACCATTGCACCTTCTGCGCCGAGCAGAAAGCCGCCGGCCGCGAGGACTTCAGCAAGATCCCCAACGGCTGCGGCGGCGTCGAGGAAAGGCTGGCCGTGATCTGGGACGAAGGCGTCAATCGCGGCCGCCTGACGCCCAGCGAATTCGTCGCCATCACGTCGGCGAATGCCGCGAAGCTGTTCAACATCTACCCGCGCAAGGGCTGCATCGTCGCCGGGGCCGACGCCGACCTGGTGCTGTGGGACGCCTCCGCGACGAAGACGCTGTCGGTGAAGACGCAGCGCAGCCTGGGTGACTTCAACATCTTCGAGGGCCGCAGCGTCACCGGCATCGCCACCCACACCGTGAGCCAGGGCAAGGTGGTCTATGCCGATGGCGACCTGCGTGCCGAGCGGGGTGCCGGCCGGCACGTCAAGCGCCCGCCGTTCGGGCCGCAGTTCGCGGCGCTGGCGAAGAAGGCCGCGCTGGACACACCCAGCGCCGTCGAACGCTGAACAGGAGCCCTGCCATGGACATGCAAGTGGCCCCCCGCCCCGCCGACCTCGGCGACCTGCGCATCAACGGCGAGCGCCTGTGGGCTTCGCTGATGGAGCTGGCGCAGATCGGCGCCACGCCCAAGGGCGGCGTGTGCCGGCTCACGCTGACCGACCTCGACCGCCAGGGCCGCGACCTCGTCACGCGCTGGGCGCGCGAGGCCGGCATGACGGTGACCATCGACAAGATCGGCAACGGCTTCATGCGCCGCGCCGGCCGCAACGACAGCCTGCCGCCGGTGATGACGGGCAGCCACATCGACACCCAGCCCACCGGCGGCAAGTTCGACGGCAACTATGGCGTGCTGGCCGGCATCGAGGTCGTGCGCACGCTCAACGACCACGGCATCCAGACCGAGGCGCCGATCGAGGTCGCCTTCTGGACCAACGAGGAAGGCAGCCGCTTCGTGCCGGTGATGATGGGCTCGGGCGTGTTCGCCAAGGCCTTCACGCTGGAGCATGCGTATGCGGCGAAGGACGTCGATGGCAAGACCGTCAGGGACGAGCTGGCGCGCATCGGCTACATCGGCGACGAGGAGCCCGGCGCCCACGCCATAGGCAGCTATTTCGAGACCCACATCGAGCAGGGCCCGGTGCTGGAAGACTTAGACAAGACCATCGGCGTCGTCACCGGCGTGCTCGGCATCCGCTGGTACGACTGCACCGTCACCGGCATGGAAGCCCACGCCGGACCGACGCCGATGGCGCTGCGCAAGGACGCGCTTCAGGTGGCCGCGAAGCTGATGCAGGAGGTGGTGGCCTGCGCCCACCGCCACGGCCCCCACGGCCGCGGCACCGTCGGCATGGTGCAGGTGCACCCGAACAGCCGCAACGTCATCCCGGGCCGGGTGAAGTTCAGCATCGACCTGCGCAATGCCAGCGACGCGCTGTGCGAGGCC
>CAIWPS010000415.1 GCA_903914615.1 uncultured beta proteobacterium
CCGGTCGCCAGGCTGGAAGGCCGCTTGCAGCGCCAGCTGGCCTTCGGCAAATGCGGCCGGGCGGCCCGGCGTCGGGCGCAGCGCCAGTTCGCGCTGCTTCACGTCCAGCCAGGCGCAGCCGCCCAGCAGGCAGGCCAGCGCGGCCGCGACGCAGAAATGAGCGATGTGGATGAATCCCCGCGACCGGGGGGTGTGGCGTGCAGCGACAATCGGGCCCATGCTTTTCATTGTCCGCCGGCCCGTGAGGCCGTTTTTTTCGTCCTGCCTCATGCTGGCAGCCCTGCACGCCACGGTGGCAGACGCGGCAGATGAGGCGGCAGCTCCGGCGGGCGCCATGGCGGCGGCGCCAGAAGCCACACCGGCCGTGGCAACTGCAGGCACGGGATCCGGGGCGGTGGTCATCAGCGACTACTGGCGCCTGGTGGGCTCGCCCTTCACGCAGCACTGGCACTACAACCCCCTGCACCGGCATGTCTACGCGCTCGGCCTGGAGCGCCAGCATGCCGACGGTTCGATGTGGGGCGCGGCCTATTTCAGCAATTCCTTCGGCCAGCCCAGCGCCTACGCCTACGTGGGCAGGCGCTACAACGCCATCCTGGCCGACCAGCCCGAGCTGTACTTCCAGTGGACCGCGGGCGTCATCTACGGCTACAAGGGCCAGTTCAAGAACAAGGTGCCGCTGAACGTCAACGGCTTTTCGCCGGGCCTGGTTCCCACGCTGGGTTGGCAGTTCAGCGATCGCTACGAGTTCGCGGTGCATGCGCTGGGCAATGCCGGCGTGATGTTCCAGTTCTCGCTGAGCCTGCGCTAGCCGCAGCACCGGCGCGCTACTTGCGCAGCGGCGGCAGGATGGTCAGTTCGGCCCTGGGCGGCAGGTAGGCGTCGGTCCACACCGCGTTCGGGTCGACGCGCGTCTTGGTGGCGAAGGCGTCCGAGACCTGCGAGGCCATCAGCGCCATGCGCCCTGGCACGACCTGCCCGAAGCCCTCGGCGCGCGCGTCGGGGCTGGCCACCACGGCGTCGATGGCCATGCGCAGGCGGCGCTGTTCCAGCGCCACGTCGATGATGCCGTCGCGCGCCTTGACGTAGGCGATGGCCTCGTCGGGCCTGGCCATCACCTCCTTCGCGCCCTTGAGGAAGGCACTGAGGAAGGCCTTCACCGCCGCCGGGTTCTCCTTGAGCAGCTTCGGGCTGGCAATGATGACGTTGCCATAGAGCTTCACGCCCCAGGCCGGGAAGGGCAGGACGACAATGTCGGCGGTCTTCACGCCGCGCGCTTCCAGGTTGAGCAGGCTGGTGAAGGAGAAGCCGGTGATGGCGTCGATGTCGCCGCGCACCAGCATGGTCTCGCGCAGCGCCGGGTCCATGCTCGTCCACTGCACGCCGGTGACGCCGTTGGCCTTGGCGAAGATGGGGAAGCCGCGGCGCCCGGCATCGAACACCGGGGCGCCGAGCTTCTTGCCGCTGAGGTCGGCGGGCTTGGTGATGCCACTCTTCTTCAACGTCAGCACCGCCGCCGGCGTGTTGTTGTAGACCATCATCACCGCCACCGGCTTGTTGGCCGCGTCGGGGTTGTTGGCGTGGAACTCCATGAGTGCGGCCATGTCGGCAAAGCCCATGTCGTAGGCGCCCGAGGCCACGCGCGTGACGGTGGCGCCGCTGCCGCTGCCGGCGTCGATGGTGACGTCCAGCCCCGCGGCCTTGTAGTAGCCCTTGGCCTGCGAGGCCAGGAAGAGTGCGGCTGGGCCTTCGAAGCGCCAGTCGAGCTGGAACTTGATGGGGGTCTGGGCCAGCGCCGGCAGGGCGACGAGGGTGGCGACGGCGAACAGGGCCCGTCGGGTGAGCGAGACGAGGTTGGGGGTCATGAAAGCTCCGGGGTCGGGGGCAGCGGCTTGTTGGCCAGGCATGCCCGAAGGCGCAAGTTCCGTGCTCGTCTGGCGTGGCGACGTCCGCACCAGCGAGCAGCGACGCGCTCCACGCATGTGCGATGTGCGGTGCAGGGCCGCACCGCCGCGAGGCGACTGCGCGGCGTCGATTTCCGTACTCAGGCGGCCGGGGCGGCGTGCAGCAAGTCGAGAAGCGTGCGTGCCACGACCTTGGTGGCGCGGCGCAGATCCTCAAGCACCAGGTGCTCGTCGGCGCGCTTGGCATTGCTCTCCAGCACCGTGCGCGGCCCGGCGCCGTAGATCACGGCCGGCACGCCATGCGCGCCATACAGGCGCACGTCGGTGTACAGCGGCGTGCCCGAGGTCGGAATGGGCTCGCCGAAGATGGCCTGCCCATGCTTCTGGATGGCCGCCACCAGCGGCGCGTTGCCCGGCAGCGGCTTGAGCGACAGCGCCAGCAGCAGCCGCTTGATCTCGACCCGCACGAGCGGGCTGGCGGCGACCGCCTCGGCGATCAGGGCGCGCACCTCGGCCTCCACCGTCGCCGCGTCTTCCTCGGGAATCATGCGCCGGTCGAGCTTGATCACCACTTTGCCCGGGACGACGTTGGTGTTGCTGCCGCCTTCGATTCGGCCGACGTTCAGGTAGGGGTGGGTGATGCCCACCACGGCCGAGCGCCGCGTGCGCAGCACCTCGTTGTGCGCGTACAGCGCGGTGAGCAGCTTGTTGGCGGCCTGCAGCGCGTCGATGCCGGTCTCGGGATAGGCGGCGTGCGAGGCCAGGCCGTGCAGCGTGACCTCCATCTGCAGGCAGCCATTGTGTGCAGTCACCACCTGGTAGCTGAAGCCGGCGGCGATCAGCAGGTCGGGCTTGGTGAGCTTGTTCGCCAGCAGCCAGCCCGGCCCCAGTTCGCCGCCGAATTCCTCGTCGTAGGTGAAGTGCAGCTCGACGCCGCCCTTGAGCTTGCGCCCCAGCGATTCCAGCGCCCGCGTCGCGAAGGTGTAGGTGGCGAAGTCGCTCTTGCTCACCGCCGAGGCGCGGCCGTACAGGCACCCGTGCTCGATCTCGCCGCCATAGGGCTTGTGGGTCCAGCCCTCGCCCGGGGGCACGACGTCGCCGTGCGCGTTGAGCGCGATCACCGGGCCGCCCGGGGCGTAGGGACGCCGCACGATGAGGTTGGTGATGGACTGCAGGCCGTACTCGTCCAGCGCCCACGGCGGGATCGGCACCTTCTCGGCCTTCAGACCCATGCCGGCCAGCAGCTCGGCCGTGCGCTCGGCATGCGGGGCATTGTTGCCCGGCGGCGTGTCGGTGGGCACCTGCACCAGGGCCTGCAGGAAGCGGGTTTCCTCGTCGAAGTGGGCGTCGACCCAGGCGTCGAGCTTGTCGTAGTCGGTCATGGCGTGGCCAGCCCTTCCAGCAGGTGGCTGAAGGCCGCGACGCAGAGCTCGGCGTCGTCGGCCGTGATGGTTTCCAGCGGGTTGTGGCTGATGCCAGCGTTGCCGCCGCGCAGGAACAGCATGGCCTGCGGCATCACCTCGTGCAGCTTCATCGCGTCGTGGCCGGCGCCGCTGGGCATGCGGAAGACCGGCAGGCCCAGGGCCAGCACCGCCGCTTCCCAGCGGTGTTGCCAGGCCGGCGCGCTGGGCGCGGCCGAGGCCGCCAGCGTCTCTTCGAGCGTGAACGACACGCCGCGCCGCTCGCAGATGCGCGCGAGCTCGGTGCGCACGTCGTCGGCCAGAGCGTCGCGCGCGGCATCGGTGGTGGCGCGCAGGTCCAGGCTGAACTGGCAGCGGCCCGGCACCACGTTGATGGAACCGGAAGGCACCTGCAGCATGCCCACGGTGCCCACCACGTCGAGCACCGCCGCGGCACGCCGCTCCACAAACAACGCCAGTTCGGCCACCGCGCAGGCGGCGTCGCGGCGGCTGCCCATGGGCGTGGTGCCGGCGTGGCTGGCCATGCCCTGCACTTCGCCGACGTAGCGCCGGCTGCCGTTGATGGAGGTGACGATGCCCAGCGGCAGGTCGCGCTCGTTCAGCACCGGGCCCTGCTCGATGTGGACCTCGACGAAGCCGAGGTAGCGCGCCGGGTCGCGCCGGCACGCGGCGATGGCTTCCAGCGTTGCCGGCAGGCCGGCATCGCGCATGGCCTGGCGCATCGTCACGCCATCGGCATCTGGCTGGTCCAGCCAGGACGGGTCGAAGTGGCCGGTGAGTGCGCCCGAGCCGAGGAAGGTGGCCTTGTAGCGCTGGCCTTCCTCTTCGGCAAAGCCCACGACCTCGAAACCGAAGGGCAGCCGGCGCCCGGCGCGGTGCAGTTCGCGCACGATCGCCATCGGCACCAGGATGCCCAGCCGGCCGTCGTACTTGCCGCCATTGCGCACGGTGTCGTAGTGGCTGCCGGTGAGCAGCCGCCGTGCCGCAGGGTCGCTGCCGTGATAGACCCCGACGACATTGCCCACGGCGTCCAGCCCCACCTCGTCAAAGCCGCACTCGCGCATCCAGCCCTGCAGCCGATGTGCGCAGGACTGGTGGGCGGCGGTGAGGTAGGTCACGGTGAGCTGCCCCGCTTCCTTGAAGCCGGGGTCGCTGTCCTGGGCCAG
>CAIWPS010000416.1 GCA_903914615.1 uncultured beta proteobacterium
CGAGGGCCGCGCCATCGAGGCACGCGCCGTCTGCCTGCTGCAGCGCGCGGCGGCGTGAACGGTGCGGGCTGGGCCTGCCCGACCTGCGCTGCGCGCTGCGATGCCGCGGCGCGCCACTGCAGCGCCTGCGGCGAGCAGCGGCTGCCGCTGCCCGGCTGGCGCTTCAGTCTTGCGCGCTGGCGGCTGACGCTGCGCTGCCTCGTGCTGCAGCCTGGCCGCCTGACAGCCGACCACGCCCAAGGTCGCCGCCAACCCTACGTGCCGCCGCTGTCGCTGTTCCTGGCCATCAACGTCGTGTTCTTCGTCGCCCAGTCACTGTCGGGCCTGAGCGTGCTGTCCATCGGCCTGAACTCGCATCTGCAGGGACAGCGTTACTCGGCGCTGGCGAGCGACATGGTGGCGCAGCGGCTGGCGCGGCGACCGCTGGACCGCGAGCGCTTCGAGGACCGTTTCGCGTTGCAGCAGCAGACCTTGGCCAAGGCCACGGCCATCGTGATGGCGCCACTGCTGGCGCTGGCTTCGTGGGCCTGCTTCCGCCGCCGCGGCGGCGCCACCGGGCGCACCCACCTCGTGTTCGCGCTGCACTTCTACGCTTTCGTTCTGCTCTTCCTCACGGTCTTCTTCGGCCTGCTGGCGCCGCTGCTCGGGCTGCTGCAGCACTGGGGCCACGTGCCGGCGCATGCCGATCTCGACAACTTCGCCACGGCCATCGAGGCAGTGGTGATCGGCAGCTACTTCTACCTGGCCGCCGGCCGCGTCTTCGGCGCCGGCCGGCTGTGGCGGCTGCTGGCGGCCGTGGTGCTGGTGTTTGCCGTGCTGTGGACGCTGTACCTGCACCGCTTCGCGATCTTCCTTGCCACCGTCTGGATGGTGTAGCGCTGCGCGCGCGAAGGCAGCGCCGCACCCGCCCCGGCGCGGCCTCAGGCCGACACCGTGACCCGCTTCAGCCGCAGGTGCGCCACAAGCCCGCCGTCGGGCGCATTCGCCAGTTCCAGGCTGCCCCCCATGCGCAACATCGCCTTCTCGACGATGGCCAGGCCCAGGCCGGCGCCGGTGGCCGCGGTGCGTGCGGCGTCGCCGCGGAAGAAGGGCGTGGTCAGCTGCGGCAGCTTTTCAGCCGCCACGCCGGGGCCCTGGTCGCGCACGCTGATGATGGCCCAGGGCCCCGTCTTCTGGTGCGTGACCGTGACTTCGGCGATGCCGGTGTAGGTGCCGCGGCCGTAGCGGCGCGCGTTCTCGAACAGGTTCAGGAAGACGCGGCCGAGCTCGGTCTCGTCGGCCATCACTTCCAGGTCGATGGCCACGCGCGAGGTGATGCGGATCTGCGTCGGGTCGCGGAACACGGCGGCTTCGCGGTCGATCAGGCGGCCGATGTGCACCGGCCGCAGCTGCGTCTCGCCCGGCCGCGCGTAGTCCATGAACTTGTCGATGATGGCGTCGAGCTGGTCGATGTCCAGCGCCATGTTGCGCTTGGCCTCCTCGTCGTACACGCTCATCTCGGTTTCCAGCCGCAGCCGCGCCAGCGGCGTGCGCAGGTCGTGGCTGATGCCGGCCAGCATCACGGCGCGGTCTTCTTCCACGCGTGCCAGTTCGCGCGCCATGCGGTTGAAGCCCATGTTGACCTCGCGGATCTCGCTCGTCAGCGTGTTCTCGTCCAGGCGCGAGTCGAGGTCGCCTTCGCGGATGCGGCTGGCCGCGAACGAGAGCTGCTTCAGCGGCCGGTTGATCAGGCTGGCGATGGCCACCGAGCCCAGCAGCGTGGCCAGCAGCGCGATGCCGGTCCAGATCATCCAGGTGCTGTTGCTAAGCGGCCCGTCGTGCAGCGTGCGCGCCTGCAGCCAGTAGCGGTCGCGGTCGATCGAAAAGCCCACCCACATCCCCGGCGTGCCGTTGACGCTGCGCGCCACCACGGCGTCGCTGCCCAGCGCGCTGCGCAGTTCGTCGCTGACCATGCGCGTGAAGCGGTCGACCTCGTAGGTCTCCCAGCGGTCGCCGGGCTCGCGCGGCGTCACCCGCGTGGCCTCCTGGGCCGTCAGGCTCTTGATGAGGGTGACGCGGTTGATGCCGTCGGCCTGCTTCAGCGCTGCGCGTGCCAGGTTCACGAGGCCGGCGGTCTGCTGTGCCGCGGCCACGGCGCGCGGCTCCAGCTCCAGCGCGCGCAAGGTCTGCAGCCAGGCGTAGACGCCGCCGGCCAGCAGGATGGCGAGCAGGAAGAAGGTACGCCAGAACAGGCTGAAGCCGACGGCGCTGCGCCGCGCCGGCGGCTTGCCGCGGTGCCGGCTGTCAGCCTGCTTTTTCAGTTGGCACCATCAGGCACGAAGACATAGCCCACGCCCCACACCGTCTGGATGTAGCGCGGCTGTGCGGGGTCGGGCTCGAGCATCTTGCGCAGGCGCGAGATCTGCACGTCCAGGCTGCGGTCGAAGGGCTCGAACTCGCGGCCGCGCGCCAGCTGCGCCAGCTTGTCGCGCGACAGCGGCTGGCGGGGGTGGCGCACGAGCGCCTTGAGCATGCTGAACTCGCCCGTGGTGAGCGCGATCTGCTCGCCGTTCTTGGACAGCCGGCGCAGCGAGAGGTCGAACTCGAAGGGGCCGAAGGTGACGACCTGGGCTTCCTTGCTCGGCGCGCCGGGCGCCTCGGGCGCCGGGCGGCGGCGCAGCACGGCGTGAATGCGCGCCAGCAGTTCGCGCGGGTTGAAGGGCTTGGGAAGGTAGTCGTCGGCACCGACCTCCAGGCCGACGATGCGGTCGACGTCCTCGACCTTGGCGGTGAGCATGATGATCGGCGTGTGGTCGTTGGCGGCGCGCAGGCGGCGGCAGATGCTCAGCCCGTCTTCGCCCGGCAGCATGAGGTCGAGCACGATGAGGTCGACGGTCTCGCGCGTGAGAACGCGGTTCAGCGCCTTGGCATCCTCGGCTAGCAGCACGTCGAAGCCTTCCTGCGCCAGGTAGCGCCGCAGCAGGTCGCGGATGCGGGCATCGTCGTCGACGACGACGATGCGGTCGGCGCGGACGTTGGCTGCGGTGGTCATGGGCGTACTCCAAATTTGTAACAACCGCATTGTGCGACGCGGCATGCAGGCTTTTTCGGTCGGTTTGACCAGCTGTTACAAGTCTTTCGGCGCCACCTTCAAAGCTTGCCTGTCAACGCGTGACGTGCGCCACGCGCTGTGGGTAGGCGGCCCTTGCCGCAGCAGGCCTGCGGGCCGCGAAAGGAAGCGCATGAAACCATCACCTTGCAGCCCGGCCTGGCCACGCGCGCTGGCGCTGTCGGCCCTGGTCGGGGCCCTGGGCAGCGCCTGCGCGCAGGTGCAGCCGCCGCCACAAAACATCGTCACGCTCAGCGCCAGCGCCACCACCGAGGTCACCAAGGACTGGCTGACCCTGGTCTTCTCGACAACCCGCGAAGGCGCCGACGCCGCGCTGGTGCAGGCGCAGCTGAAGCAGGCGCTGGAAGCCGCGCTGGCCGAGGCGAAGAAGGTGGCCCGTCCGGGCCAGCTGGAGGTGCAGACCGGTGCCTTCTCGCTCTTTCCGCGCTATGCACCGAACCCGAAGGCTGCATCGGGCGGACTGCCGGGCGGCATCGTGGGCTGGCAGGGCAGCACCGAACTGATCGTCGAAGGGCGCGACTTCCAGGCCATCGCACAGCTCACCGGCCGCGTGCAGACGCTGACCATCGCCCGCGTCGCCAGTTCGCTGTCGCGGCAGGCGCGCCAGCAGTTGGAGGGAGACGTCTCGGCACAGGCCATCGACCGCTTCCGTGCCCGTGCCGATGCGGTGGCGCGGCAGTTCGGCTTCGCCGGCTACACCGTGCGCGAGGTCTCCGTGGCCACCGACGCGCCGATGGGCCTGCAATTCGCGGCGCCGCGGCAGGTGGCGATGCAGGTCATGGCGTCGGCCGAACCGCTGCCGGTGGAAGTGGGCAAGGCCAGCGTCACGGCCAACGTGAGCGGCAGCGTGCAGATGAAGTGACGCGGTGGGCGGTGGTGGCGTCTTACTGGGCCGTCCATCCCCCGTCCACCGCCCAGGCCACGCCGCGCACATTCTGCGCTGCCGGCGTGCACAGGAAGACGGCCAGTTCGGCCAGCTCCTCGGGTGTCGTGAACTGCAGCGAAGGCTGCTTTTCGGCGAGCAGGCGGCGCTTGGCTTCTTCGATGCCGATGCCGTCGGCCGCGGCCCGTGCATCGACCTGCTTCTGCACCAGCGGCGTCAGCACCCAGCCCGGGCAGATGGCGTTGACGGTGACGCCGGTGGTGGCGCATTCCAGCGCCGCGGCCTTGGTCAGGCCGACCAGGCCGTGCTTGGCTGCAACGTAGGCGCTCTTGCTGGCCGAGGCGACCAGGCCATGAACACTGGCGATGTTGATGACGCGGCCCCACTGGCGCCGCTTCATGCCCGGCAGCGCGGCCTGCATGGCGTGGAAGGCCGAGCTCAGGTTGATGGCGATGATGGCGTCCCAGCGCTCGACCGGGAAGTCTTCCACCAGCGCCACGTGCTGGATGCCGGCGTTGTTGACGAGGATGTCGCAGCCGCCCAGCTCGGACTCGCACTGGCGCACCATGTCGGCAATCTCGGCCGGCTTGCTCATGTCGGCGCCGTGGAAGACGGCCCCCGGGTCGTGCTCGCGCACCTGGGCCAGCGCACCGGCGACGTCGCCGAAGCCGTTGATCATCAGGCGCGCACCATGCATCGCCAGTGTCGTGGCGATGCCCAGGCCGATGCCGCTGGTCGAGCCGGTGACGAGGGCGATCTTGCCGTTGAGCATGGCGGGGTCTCCTGCCGGGGGGATTGATACGATGCAACGATTATCCGCACCCACCTGAACGCCAGATGACCGAGCCGCGACTGCACACCGTGTCCTGCCTGGACGCCCGCGGCCTGCACCGCATGGCCTACTGGGAATGGGGCGACCCTGCCAACCCGCGGGTCGTCGTCTGCGTGCACGGCCTGTCGCGCCAGGGCCGCGACTTCGACGCCCTGGCCGCCGACCTCGCCGCCGACTGCCGCGTCGTCTGCCCCGACGTCGTCGGCCGCGGCCGTTCCGACTGGCTGACCGACCCC
>CAIWPS010000417.1 GCA_903914615.1 uncultured beta proteobacterium
AGACGCAGCCCGAAATGCGCGCCCATGCCGGCGCGCAGCACCTTGGGCGACCACAGCGCCACGCTGCCCTTCAGCGCCAGCACCTGGCCGAACCCGAAAGCGGCGGCGCTGCGCAGGATGCTGCCGGCGTTGCCGGGGTCCTGCACGCGGTCCAGCACGACGCCGCCCACGCCCGGCTGCAGCGTGGCCGTGGCCGGCAGCTCGATGACGAAACCCAGCGGTGCCGGCGAGCCGAGGGTGCTCAAGCCCTTGAAGAGCGCCTCGGGCACCAGCACCACGCGCGCCGCCCAGCCGGCCAGCTCGCGCAACCGCGGCTGGTCCCAGGCGGCCTCGCTGACGACGGCCTGCACCGCCGCTGCGCCGCGCGCGCGCAGCGCCGCGCACAGGTGCTCACCCTCGATCCAGACCTGGCCCTCACGGCGGTAGGCGCCGCCGTCCTGCGCCAGGCGGCGCAGGCGCTGCAGCAGCGGGTTGTCGCGCGAGCTGATGCGCAGCGGCGCCGCGCCCAGGCTCACCGGCGCTCCAGCGCGGCGCGCACCGGCGCATAGCTGCGCCGATGCTCGTCGCAGGGGCCGTGCTGGCGCAAGGCCGCCAGGTGCTCGGCCGTGGGGTAGCCCTTGTGGGCGTCGAAGCCGTAGGCCGGGAAGCGCAGGTGCAGGTCCAGACACAGGCGGTCGCGCTCGACCTTGGCCAGGATGGACGCGGCCGAGATCGCCGCCACCTTGGCGTCGCCTTTCACGATGGCGGCCGCAGGCATGCTCAGCACGGGCAGGCGGTTGCCGTCGACGACGACACGGTGCGGCAGCAGGCGCAGCCCGGCCACGGCGCGCGCCATCGCCAGCAGCGTGGCCTGCAGGATGTTCAGGCGGTCGATCTCCTCGACGCTGGCGCTGCCGATGGCGCAGCACAGGGCGTGCGCCCGCACCTCTTCGGCCAGGCGCTCGCGTCGGCGCGGCGACAGCACCTTCGAATCGGCCAGGCCCTGGATGGGCCGCAGTTCGTCCAGGATCACCGCCGCCGCCACCACCGGCCCGGCCAGCGGGCCGCGGCCGGCCTCGTCGACGCCGGCCACCAGGCCCGGCCGGTCCCAGCCGGGCCCGAGCTGGCTAAGGCTGAAGGACCTGCGCGATGGCATCGGTGGCACAGCGCGCGGTGTCGCGGCGCAGCAGGTGGTGCAGGTCGTCGAAGCGGCGCGCCAGCGCGTCGCGGCCGGCGGCGTCGTCCAGCCAGGCGGCCACGGCCGCGGCCAGTGCCACGGGCCGGCAGTCTTCCTGGATCAGTTCGGGCACGACGAAGTCGCGGCACAGGATGTTGGGCAGGCCCACCCAGGGCTGGTAGCGCAGCCGCTTCATGATCGCCCAGGTCAGCGGGTTCATGCGGTAGCCGATGACCATGGCGCGCTTGAAGAGCGCGGCCTCCAGCGTCGCCGTGCCGCTGGCGATGAGGGTGACGTCGCAAGCGGCCAGCACCTCGTGTGAGCGACCGTCCAGCACCTGCAGCGGCAGGCCGCGCGCATGTGCGGCCAGCAGCGGCTCGACCAGCGGTCGCAGGCCTGGCGCCACGGGCATCACGAAACGCAGCGACGGGCGCTGGCGGTGCAGCAGTGCGGCGGCCTGCAGGAAAGCCGGCGCGATGGCCTGGATCTCCGAGCGCCGGCTGCCCGGCAGCAGCGCCACCACGGCATCACCTTCGGCCATGCCCAGTGCGGCACGCGCCTGTGCCCGCGGCGGCACCAGCGGGATGGCGTCGGCCAGCGGGTGACCGACATAGGTGGCCGCCACGCCGTGGCTGCGCAGCAGCTCGGGCTCGAAGGGAAACAGGCACAGCACGTGGTCGCAGCTGGCTGCCATCTTCCGCGCGCGGCCACCGCGCCAGGCCCAGATGGACGGGCAGATGAAATGGATGGTCTTGATGCCCGCCGACTTCAGCCGCCTTTCGAGGCCGAGGTTGAAGTCGGGCGCGTCGACGCCGATGAAGGCCGCCGGCCGCTCGGCCAGCAGCCGCGTCGCGAGCGCGTCGCGGATGGCCGAGATGCCGCGGTAGTGGCGCAGCACCTCGACATAGCCGCGCACCGCCAGCTTGTCGTGCGGCCACCAGGCGGTGAAGCCCTGCGCTGCCATGCGCGGACCGCCGATGCCCGCCGCCTGCAGTGCCGGCCAGCGCTGCTTCATGCCGGCCAGCAGCAGGCTCGCCAGCAGGTCGCCGGAGGCCTCGCCCGCCACCATCGCCAGCTGCACCTTGCCCGGGCTAGCGGACAATGCCGCGCTCGGTGCCGGCAAGGAAGCCGAGCAGCAGGTCGACGTCGGCGTCGCCGTCGGGAAGCGCGCCGCGCATGGACTCGAGTTCGCTGATCCCCGCCTTCAGCGTGAGGCCCTGACGGTAGAGAACCTTGTGCATGCGCTTGACCTGCGCAATGCGTTCGGCCGAGAAGCCGCGCCTGCGCAGCCCCTCGGCGTTGACGCCCTGCACCTCGGCCGGGTTGCCGGCCGCAGTGACGAAGGGCGGCAGGTCCTGCGCCAGTCGCGTCTGGAAGCCGGTCATGGCGTGGGCACCGACGCGCACGAACTGGTGCACGCCGGTCAGCCCGCCCAGGAACACCCAGTCGTCGAGATGGACGTGGCCGGCCAGCTGCACCGAGTTGGCAAGGATCAGGTGGCTGCCCAGCTGGCAGTCGTGGGCGACGTGCACGTAGGCCATGATCCAGTTGTCGTTGCCCACCCGGGTGACGCCTTGGTCCTGCACGGTGCCGCGGCTGAAGGTGGTGAACTGAAAGATCGTGTTGCGGTCGCCGATGTGCAGCTCGGTCGGCTCGCCGCGGTACTTCATGTCCTGCGGCGCGCAGCCCAGGCTGGCGTGGTCGTGGATGCGGTTGTCGCGGCCGATGCGCGTCGGCCCTTCGATGACGCAGTGCGCGCCGATGCTGCTGCCCTCACCGACGCTGACCCCGGCGCCGATGACGGCGTAGGGCCCGACGCGGACGCCGGCCGCCAGCTCGGCGCCCGCGTCGACGATCGCGGTGGCGTGGACCTGGGCCATGGCGGCGCCGGCCCTCAGGCCGCGGCGTCGACCTTGCGCATGGTGCACATGAGGTCGGCCTCGACGACGACCTGGCCGTCGACCAGGCCGCGCGTCTTGTAGCGGTAGATGCCCGAGCGGGCACGATCGATCATGGCTTCCAGGATGAGCTGGTCGCCGGGCCCCACCGGGCGCTTGAAGCGGGCGTTGTCGATGCCGGCGAAATAGACCACGGTGTCGTCGCCGGGCTCGGCGTCGGCCGACTCGAAGGACAGGATGGCCGCCGCCTGCGCCAGGGCTTCGAGCATCAGCACGCCCGGCATCACCGGCCGCGCCGGGAAGTGGCCCATGAAGTAGGGCTCGTTGATGGTGACGTTCTTCAAGGCCTTGATGCGCTGGCCCTTCTCGAGCTCGAGCACGCGGTCGACGAGCAGGAAGGGGTAGCGGTGCGGCAGCTTGCGCAGGATGCGCTGGATGTCGTAGGTCTCGGTCTCGTTCACGTCTTCCTCTCCAGCGCGCGCAGCCGGTCGCGCAGCGTGTGCAGCTGCCGCAGCGTGGCGGCGTTCTTTTCCCACGAGGCATTGTCATCGAAGGGGAAGGCGCCGCTGTACTGGCCGGGCTTGCGGATCGAACGGCTGATCACCGTGGCGGCGGTGATGTGGACGTCGTCGGCGATTTCCAGATGGCCCAGGATGACGGCCGCGCCGCCCACCGTGCAGCGCCTTCCGATGCGCGCGCTGCCGGCCGCGCCGCTGCAGCCGGCGAAGGCGGTGTGCTCGCCGATGCGCACGTTGTGGGCGATCTGCACCAGGTTGTCGAGCTTGACGCCGTCCTCCAGCACCGTGTCGTCGAGCGCGCCACGGTCGATGCAGGTGTTGGCGCCGATCTCGACGTCGTCGCCGATGAGCACGGCGCCGAGCTGCTCGATCTTCTCCCAGCGCCCCTCGGCCGGCGCGAAGCCGAAGCCGTCGGCGCCGATCACCGCGCCGCCATGGACGATGCCGCGCCGGCCGATGCGGCAGCCCGCGCCGAGCACGGCATGCGGCTGCAGACGCGTCCAGGCGCCGACCTGCGCACCCGTGCCGACATGCGCCTGCGCCGCGACCACGGCGCCGGCCTCGACGACGGCGTGGGCACCGACGAAGGCCAGCGCGCCGATGCTGGCGCTGGCGTCGATGCGGGCGCCGGGCTCGACCACGGCGCTGGCATGCACGCCCGCCGACGGGGCCGGGCGCAGCCGCGCCGCCCACCAGCGTGTCAGCGCGGCATAGGCGCGGTAGGGGTCGTCACAGATCAGCGCGGCGCCGCGTGCGGCGGCCTCGTCGCGCAGCGCCGGGCCGACGATGACGCAGGCGGCGCGCGTGGTCGCCAGCTGGGCGCGGTAGCGCGGGTTGGCCAGGAAGGCCACCGCGGTGTCGTCGGCGGCCTCGAGCGTGGCGATGCGCTGCACGGTGGCCGCCGCATCGCCGATGAGCTCGGCGCCGACGACCCGTGCCAGCTCACCCAGGCTGGCGTGCACGGCCTGCGCCCTGCCCGCGCGTCACTTGCCGGCGGGGGCCGGCGGCGTGTTCAGGATGCGGATCACCTTGTCGGTGATGTCCACGCGGCCGCTGGCGAAGACGACTTCCTGCAGGATCAGGTCGTACTTCTCGGCGTCGAAGATCTGCTTGATGACGCGGTTGGCGCGCTCGACGACGCTGGCCAGTTCCTCGTTGCGGCGCTGGTTCAGGTCTTCCTGGAACTCGCGGCGCTTGCGCTGCAGGTCGCGGTCGGACTCGACGAGCTCGCGCTGGCGACGGTTGCGTTCGGACTCGGACAGCGTGGGTCCGTCCTTCTCCAGCTTGTCGGCGGCGGCCTTGAGCTTGGCCGCGGCGTCGTTGAGGTCCTTGTCGCGCTTGCTGAACTCGGCCTCGAGCTTGGCCTGCGCGGCCTTGGCCGGTGTCGCCTCGCGCAGCACCTTGTCGCTGTTCACGTAGCCGATCTTCAGGTCCTGCGCCAAGGCGGGGGAAGCAGCAGCCACGAGCAGCGCCGCGGCGGAGAGCCACTGGAGGGCAGTCGTCTTCATCAGAAGGCAGTCCCGATCTGGAATTGGAAGCGTTGGATTCTATCGTTGCGCTCGACCTTCAAAGGCTTGCCGTAGCTCAGCTTCAAGGGGCCGACCGGAGAGATCCACGACAGGCCCAGACCGGCCGAGGAACGCATCGAACTGGCGGTGATGGACTCGTCCTCGCGCCAGACGTTGCCGGCGTCGGCGAAGGCAAAGATGCGCAAACTCTTGTCGTTGCCGGTGCCGGGTACGGGGAAGTAGAGCTCGCTGTTGATGTTCACGCGCTTGGCGCCGCCGATGTAGGCACCGGTGGGGTCGACCACGCCCAGCGAGTTCTGCTCGAAGGTGCGCACCGTGCCCAGGCCGCCGCCGTAGAAGTTCTTGAACACCGGGAAGGGCTTGCCGCCCAGGCCCTTGCCCAGGCCGAGTTCGGCATTGAGGCCGAAGGACATGCGCAGCGGCAGCTGCCAGTATTCCTGGTACTGGGCGTTGGTGCGCAGGTAGCGCACCTCGCCGACCGCGCCCCACTCGAAATTCAGGCGCTGGTAGCGGCCGGCGGTGGGCACGAGCACGCTGTCCCGGGCGTCGCGGGCCCAGCCCACGGTCACCGGGAAGGAATTGCTGTTGGCGCCGTACAGCACGCGGTAGTTCAGGTAGCTCAGCGGGATGCCGGCCGAGGCACTGATCTCGGTGCGCTCGATGCCGACACCCACGAAGACGGTGTCGTACTCCGAGAAAGGCACGCCGAAGCGGATCGACGCCCCGGGCGTCTTCAGGCTGTAGATGTCGCCCAGGCTGTTGATGGGCTTGCTGGTGCGGTAGAAGACGTCGACGGCGCGCGAGATGCCGTCGACGGTGAAGTAGGGGTCGACGGTGCTGATGACCGCAGTGCGGTTGTACTTGCTGCTGTTGACCTCGAAGCCCAGGTAGTTGCCCGAGCCGAAGGCGTTTTCCTGCTTGACCGAGGCGTTGAAGGTGAGCTTCTCGGCGTTCGAGTAGCCGGCGCCGACGGCCAGGTTGCCGGTGGGCTTCTCGGTCACGGTGACGACGAGGTCGACCTGGTCGGGCGAGCCCACGACCTCGTTGGTTTCGACGTCGACGTCCTTGAAGAAGCCCAGGCGGTCGACGCGTTCCTTGGACAGCTTGATCAGGCCGCCGTCGTACCAGGCGCCCTCCAGCTGGCGGAACTCGCGCCGCACGACCTCGTCGCGGGTGCGCGTGTTGCCGGCGACGTCGATGCGCCGCACGTAGACGCGGCGTGCCGGCTCGGCGGTGAAGACCACCGCCACCTGGCCGCTGGCGCGGTCGATCTCGGGCCGGGTGTCGATGCGCGCGAAGGCATAGCCGTACAGACCGAAGAGGTCCTGGAAGCGCTTGGCCGTCTCGGTGACGGCATCGCCGCGGTAGGGCTGGCCTGGCCGCAGCAGCACGAAGGCCTGGAACTCCTTCTCCTTGCCCAGGTAGTCGCCTTCCAGCCGCACCGAGGTGACGGTGTAGGGCTGGCCTTCCTTGACCGAGATGGCGATCGAGATCGTCTGCTTGTCCGGGGAGATCGTGACCTGCGTCGACTCGACCGCGAATTCGAGGTAGCCGCGGTTGACGTAGTAGGCCTTGAGCTTCTCGAGGTCGGCGTTGAGCTTGGTTCGCGAGTAGCGGTCGGACTTGCTGTACCAGGTGAACCAGCCCGAGGGCGTGAGCTCGAACAGCCCGAGCAGCGTCGACTCGTCGAAGACCTTGTTGCCGGCGATGCGGATGTCCATGATCTTGGCCGCGTCGCCCTCGGTCATCGTGAAGGTGACGTTGACGCGGTTGCGTTCCAGCGGCGTCACGGTGGTGACGACCTCGGCGCCGTAGAGGCTGCGGCTGAGGTACTGGCGCTTGATCTCCTGCTCGGCGCGGTCGACCAGGGCGCGGTCGAAGGGCAGGCCCTCGCCGATGCCGGCCTCGCGCAGGCTCTTGGTCAGCGGGTCCTTGTCGAACTCCTTCAGGCCGACGAAGCTCACGGTGCCGATGATCGAGCGTTCGTCGACGATGACCACCGCGACGGCGCCTTCGATCTCGATGCGCACGTCCTTGAAGAGGCCGGTGGCGAACAGCGAGCGCAGCGCCGCCGCACCCTTGTCGTCGGTGTAGGTGTCGCCGATGCGGAAAGGCAGGGCCGCGAACACCGTGCCGGGGTCGGTGCGCTGCAGGCCCTCGACGCGGATGTCCTTGAGCACGAAGGGCGTGACGGCACGCGCCAGCGGCGACGCCGCGAGGGCCGCGAAGGCGATGACGATGGCCGCGACGGGGCGAAGCGGCGCGATCGGGGAGGCAGGAAACATGGGGTTCAGTGGAGGCCCAGAAGGCGCGCGACGTCGTTGAAGAGGGCGACCGACATCATCATCAGCAGGACGACGATGCCGCCCCGTTGCAGCCGGGCCAGCCAGAGGTCGGAGACCGGGCGCCCGGTGGCGCCCTCGAAAATGTAGTACATCAGGTGGCCGCCATCGAGCATGGGCAGCGGCAGCAGGTTGAGCACGCCCAGGCTGACGCTGACCAGGGCCAGGAAGCCGAGGTAGTAGGCCAGGCCCTGGTTGACCGACTGGCCGGCGTAGTCGGCGATGGTCAGCGGGCCGCTGAGGTTCTTCAGCGAGGCCTGGCCGATGACCATGCGGCCGAGCATCTTCACCGTCAGCGCCGACACCTCCCAGGTGCGCGCGAAGCCCTGCTGCAAGCCTTCGAGGGGCCCCAGGCGCACCGTCACCATCGCCGGCGGCTGGCCGACGAAGGCGTCGATGCGGCCGATGAGGCTGTCGCCCTCGCGCACGGCGCGCGGTGTGACGTCGACCTCCAGCGTGCGGCCGCCGCGCTGCAGCACCCAGTGCTGCGTCTTCGGCTGGCTGCCCTGCAGGCCGGCGCGGATGCGCTCGAGCAGGGTCTGCGCATCGTCCAGCGCCCCGCCGTCGACGCTGAGCACGCGGTCGTCCTTCTGCAAGCCGGCCGCCGCCGCCGGGCCACCGGCCTTGACCTCGCCGAGCAGCGCTTCGCTGTAGGCGCCGGGCAGGCCGATCTTCTTCGCCAGCTGCGCATCGACCTCGGCCGACGCGATGCCCGACAGGTCCAGCAGCAGCGTGCGCGGTGCCCGGCCTTCGCGGTCGGTGACCTGCAGCTGCAGCGCCTTCTGCTGCAGCGCCGCCTGCGTGACCTGCCAGCGCAGGTCGGTCAGCGAGCGCACGTCCTGGAAT
>CAIWPS010000418.1 GCA_903914615.1 uncultured beta proteobacterium
AAAGGCTATCGGCCTGAGCGGAGAGCATTTGCAGCGGTATGTCTCTGAAATTATGGGGTCGAAGAATGCTTTCCCGACAGAGCACGAAACCATCAACGTGCGCGAGGGAGGGTATTCTTCGCCGGGCGGCAACAATGGCGGGCAGCAGAATCCGCAAGGAGCGATCCCGGTCCGCGCCCAGGCCGTTGTTGCTAAGGCAAATGGAGCCAAAGAAACCTTCGCTCAACAGTACCAGCGTGATCCAGAAACCGGGGATTACACCAAAGTCAGCACCGGAGAAAAACTACCGGCGAAGGACTTCGATGCGGCCATCGACAAATACAGGACCGATGCCAACGTGGCCCTTTCGAGAATGGGCTATCAGGTCGATCCGCAAGGTAACTTCGGTCCTGTCGGCCAGCAGCCCGCGCCGAGCCCAACTCCAGCAGCGCCAACGCGCGCCGCCGCGCCGCAACCCGCGCCTGCCGCGCCGCCGCAAGCCGCAGCGGGTAAAATTACAATTCGAGATGGGCAAGGGAAAACACTTGACGTAGCCACGGCGCGACAATATCTTGCGAAGGCCGGGGGTGACAAGCAAAAAGCGCGTCAACTGGCGACACAGGATCATTGGAGCTTCTAAGTGGCCGATTCAGAACAGGTAAACACGCCGGACATATTCGATCAAGCCGCCGGGCAGGCAAACGGCGAGCAGGGATCGAGCGATGTATTTGACCAAGCGGCCTCAAGTGCGCAGGGTCCTGTCAACCCCTACGCCAACCAGCCGGCACCATCCGGAGACTGGCGCGACGCGCTGACTAAGACGGTCCCACTCAACACGCCGCAGACGGGCAACCCGTTAGTTGACTACCCAGCCAACGCCATGCGCAATGCGTTCGCAGGAGCCTTGAGTCCTGTTCTGCACCCGGTCAAGACTGCGGAAAGTATGGGGCAGTCGGTGGTTGCTTCCGGTATGACTCCTGAAGGCTATCCGATGCCGTCAAATCAGGGCCAGGGAGCCGCGCAGGACGCGATCAGGATGCAAGGCCAATGGATGCGGGAACATCCTGGGCAAGCCATCCCTGCCGCTTTGGGCGGCATTGCGGGCGGCGTAGCCCTCGGCAAAGGCTTTGGATTGGCAGCAGGACCAGGAGCCGCTGAAGGAGCTGCTGAAGGCATCACCGAAGGAGCAGAGGGAGCACCCGCCGCCGCGCCGTCTACGTCTGGGCTATCCCCGCAAGATGCTGCGTGGGCAGCCGCACGGAACGCACAGAACGGAGGACGCCCGGCGCCAGCACCGATTGAGATGCCCACCCCGCGCGGCGCGACACCCCCTGCGGCACAACCGGGAGGTTGGCTGGACCCGTCTACAGAAGGCCCTCGCGGCGCTTTGCAGCCGAAGGGCGGTCCTGGGCTTCAAACCAAGACCGGCGATGCTGGCGGAAACGTGACTCTGGAGCTCCAGCCGGGGCCTCAAGGGAGCACGACGCCGCTTCTCGACCAGATCGTAGCCAACTGGCAAAAGAACTCGGCAACCCCAAACGGCGCGCCGCCTCCGCCAAATGTCATCACGCAATGGTGGGGAGCGTTGAAGGACGCAGTAGGACGCTCAGGAAAGAATGCAGCAGCAGCCGGAGACACGAACCGGGCCGAAGCAGCCCAGGCCGCGAGCGTGAACCTGGACGACATCATCCGGCAGGGAGTCGCGTCCCGGGGGACTCAGCCTCCGAACCCGCTTCAAATCGGGCAGGCTTACATTCAAAGTGTGCTGGCTGGTATCGACCCAACCGCTGCCGCGGCGGCGCTCGGCATGACTCCGCAGCATCAGGAACTGGCTCACACGGCTGGATTCTTTATCCCCAAGACGGCTGCCTCGATTGCGCCGGCTCCCGCGCGGCCGGCCTCCGCGCCTCAGGCCGCACCTTCAGACCCGGTATCTCTCCAGCAGACGGCTCAACAGAAGACCGTCGCAGAAGCCGCTGCGGCCGCGCAGAACATCAACGTCCGCGCCGATCAGATTGCCGCTGGCATACCGCCTCCAAAGCCTGCCACGCTGCCATTGCCGCCGGGCATGGACAAGGGCTATCTGTCGCCGCAGACCGTCGGCATGACAGGACAAGCCATATCCTCTCTTCCTCAGCCATTGCAGCCGCCGGCTGTGCTGGAAGCTACCGGAAATCTGGCTAACTGGCTCTTCCACATGAAGACCGCCATCGGTCCTGACGGCAAAGTGGTCAACGTGGACAGCCAGAAAGCGGCTCAGACCACGGCTGTCTCGATCATCAACGCTGAAGTCGACCGGCAGGCCGAACAGGCCCAGGCCGCGCAGGAAGCGCAGCAGAAGGCCATCGAAGAGCGCCAGGAGAACGCCAAGCAGGCGCAGGAGGAACGTGACCAGGCCATCGCACCCGAGGAAACGACCGAGAAGTCC
>CAIWPS010000419.1 GCA_903914615.1 uncultured beta proteobacterium
AAAGGCTATCGGCCTGAGCGGAGAGCATTTGCAGCGGTATGTCTCTGAAATTATGGGGTCGAAGAATGCTTTCCCGACAGAGCACGAAACCATCAACGTGCGCGAGGGAGGGTATTCTTCGCCGGGCGGCAACAATGGCGGCCAGCAGAACCCGCAAGGTGCGATCCCGGCCCGCGCCCAGGCCGTTGTTGCTAAGGCAAATGGAGCCAAAGAAACCTTCGCTCAACAGTACCAGCGTGATCCAGAAACCGGGGATTACACCAAAGTCAGCACCGGAGCAAAACTACCGGCGAAGGACTTCGATGCGGCCATCGACAAATACAGGACCGATGCCAACGTAGCCCTCTCAAGAATTGGATACCAGGTAGACCCGCAAGGTAACTTCGGTCCTGTCGGCCAGCAGCCCGCGCCGAGCCTAACTCCAGCGGCGCCAACGCGCGCCTCCGCGCCGCAATCTGCGCCTGCCGCGCCGCCGCAAGCCGAACAATCCTTCCAGTACAAGGGCCAGACCTTCACGCCCGGCCAAAAGGTTACGGTTAACGGCAAGCCTGCCATCGTAAAGGGCATCAATCCGCAGACCGGAAAATTGATTGTTGGAGCACAATAACTTATGGGAACTTCCACGATCGATCTGTCTCCGGCAGATGTAGAGGTCGCGCCTTCACAATCTGGCGGCCAGGCACCCTCTCTTTCCTCTTCAGATGTTGAGGTAGAAGGCGCGCCGTCGCAGCAGGGTCCGGTCAACCCTTACGCCAACGACATGAGCAATGTCCCCGGCGCCGTACCGGGGATGCAAACCCCGCAGCAGGCGGCAGGACCAAAGCCATGGGAGCAACCCGTAGAAAAGGCTTCCCTGTCGGACGTTCTTACCGGCTCTGAGGCTCCTGCGGCGGCCGCGAACGTGGCGCGCGACCAGCGCACGGTCCAAGCGGTTCGCCAGTTCGCGCACGGGCCTGAGACGGCGCAGGACACGGATGCCCAATTTCAGGCAGTCCAGCACCCGACCAGCGAACAATCTGCCGAGCAGGTTGACCCGATCCTGGCCAGCGTCCCGGTTGGAGCCTATAGGACTCAGGAGGGCGTAAAAACTGCCGTGGCCGGCGCGCGTGAGGGAGATTGGAGCAAAGCAGCGCGCGGTGGGACTGAAACGCTGGGCGGCATCGGGCAAGTGGCGACCATCCCCATGGGCGTGGCAATCGGCAACGCTCCAATCCGGATGGCAATCGGATACGCTGAAGGCTTGGCAACCGGCGCAGGGGCGAAGGCTGTCGCTCAAAAGCTGAACCTTACTCCTGATGAGGTTGAATTCGCCAACGCCGCCGGATTCTTTGCGCCCATGGCGTACCACACAGCCATTGGCTTAGAACTGACGCAGGAGCAGGAAGGCACCGTCAACCGTGTGCGAGCCTCAGCATTCGGTGGGCGCGTTCAAGGGGTCGCCGCGACGAGTCCTGACGCCGTGGGTGTCGCCGGACAGGTAGGACCGTTCAAATTTGGATGGGCAAAGCCGCGGGACACCGGTGTCAACTTCTCAAGTCAAGGTCCGAAGCCCGGCATCGGTGAGGGCCCGGAGACGCCAGAAGCCGGCGCGGCCGCGCAAGGATCGCCCGCGCCGCGCCCCCAGGCACCCGGCGGCGGCTCTGCCCCGCAGTTCTTCCTCGAATCCGCAGATCCTGCGGGAATCGTCACCCCGCGCCTTGTGGCACAGATCGCGGGCCTCGTCCAAGGCGCGCCGCCTGAGATGCGCGCGCAGTTGGCAATCCAGGCGCACGATCAAACCGCACAACAGGCTCTTGAAAAAGGCAGTCTGCTCGGCTCCAACGGCAGGACTATACCGATCACATCCCCACAGGAAGCTCAGCAAGTCGTTGGCAATATGTTCGCCGCCGTAGGTCTTCCGCGTCCTGCGCCGCCGCCGAGCCCCAGCGCAGTAGCCGTGCAGCAGACGGCGCAGGTCCAGACGGTGCTGGATGCAGCGGCCAGCGCCGCCAAGATTCAAAAGCAGGCCAGCCAGATAGCAGGGCTCGCGCCGCCCCCGCCGCCGCCACCGAAGCCCGGCGACCCCGGTTCCTCGCAGTTGCCAATGCCCGCCGGGATGGATCAGGGACTTCTTACACAGGACACCGTGAACAAGGCTGGTGCGGCAATTCAAGCCCTCCCGCCTAAGCTGCGTCCGACAGCGATCCTCGAAGCGACGGGGAATCTGGCCAAGTGGCTATTCGACCAGAAGACTGTCATCGGCCCTGACGGCAAAGTGATCAACGTGGACAGCCAGAAGGCCGCTCAGACGACTGCGGTGGCCATCATCAACGCAGAAGTCGACCGGCAGGCCGAACAGGCCCAGGCCGCGCAGGAAGCGCAGCAGAAGGCCATCGAAGAGCGCCAGGAGAACGCCAAGCAGGCGCAGGAGGAACGTGACCAGGCCATCGCACCCGAGGAAACGACCGAGAAGTCC
>CAIWPS010000420.1 GCA_903914615.1 uncultured beta proteobacterium
AGACGATGACGTTGGCGACGCTCTCGCAGCCGCCCATCGCGATCGCCTCGTCGACGATGGCTTTCAGCGGCAGGCTCTTGCCGCCGCGCGCCTGCTCGTCGGCGGTGATCACCATCACCGCGCCGGCGCCCTCGACGCGGTCGCGCACGCTCTGGGCCGAGAAGCCGCCGAAGACCACCGAGTGGATGGCACCGATGCGCGCGCAGGCCTGCATCGCGGCCACGCCCTCGACGCTCATGCTCATGTAGATGACGACGCGGTCGCCCTTCTTCACGCCGCGTGCCTTCAGCGCGTTGGCGAACTGGCTCACCTTGGCCAGCAGCTCGGCATAGCTGACCTTGGTGACGGCGCCGTCGTCGGCCTCGAAGATGATGGCCGTCTTGCTGCCCAGGCCGCGCTCGACGTTGCGGTCCAGGCAGTTGTAGCTGACGTTCAGCGTGCCGTCCTCGAACCACTTGAAGAAGGGCGCCTTGCTGCTGTCCAGCACGGTCGTGAACGGCGTCTTCCAGCTCACGAACTCGCGCGCCAGGCGGGCCCAGTAGCCCTCGTAGTCGCGCTCGGCCTCATCGGCCAGCGCCTGGTAGGCGGCCATGCCGGAGACGCGGGCGCCGGCCACCAGCGAGGCCGGCGGCTGGTGGGTCTTCAGTTCGGTGGCGTGTTCGGCGGACATGCTTGTCTCCTGCAAAAGTACGGTCTTGGAATGAGCCCGGAAGCTACGGGCCCGCTCTGACGGACCCCTTACGAAGCGTGCAGGATGTCATGGTGGCGCCCCTACAATTTCAGGCAAGGGGGTTGCCCCGGAGTCAACGAGGCCAAGCCCCAGATGTCACAGCCGCCGATCCCGCCCGCCACCGGCCGCGCCGCCCTGCCCGCACTGCCGCGCGCCATCTTTGCCAGCCGCTGGCTGCAGCTGCCGCTCTACCTGGGCCTGATCGTCGCCCAGGCGGTCTATGTCGTCCAGTTCTGGGTCGAACTGGTGCACCTGGTCGAGGCGGCCTTCGGCAATGCCGACGCGCTGGCCAAGCTCGTCACCAGCACCGGCTACAAGAGCGGCACGGCGGTCGAGACGCTGAACGAGACGATCATCATGCTGGCGGTGCTGGCGCTGATCGACGTCGTGATGATCAGCAACCTTCTCATCATGGTCATCGTCGGCGGTTACGAGACCTTCGTCTCGCGCCTGCGTCTGGAAGACCACCCCGACCAGCCGGAATGGCTCAGCCACGTCAACGCCAGCGTGCTGAAGGTCAAGCTGGCCACGGCCATCATCGGCATCAGCTCGATCCACCTGCTGAAGACCTTCATCAACGCCGAGAACTACACCGAGAAGGTGCTGCTCTGGCAGACCGTGATCCACATCGCCTTCTTGTTCTCGGCGCTGGCCATCGCGGCGACCGACCGCGTGATGCCTTCCCCGCACGGCAGCGACGGCCACTGACGCCCGTGCGGCGGGACCGTCGCGGCTGTCAGGCGCGCGCCAAGCGCGCTGGCTACACTTCCCGCCCTGCCCCCCACCGCGCCCTGCCATGACCACCACCGTCCAGTACGCCGACCTCGTCGAGTCGGTCGCCGCCGCGCTGCAGTACATCAGCTACTACCACCCGGCGGACTACATCACCCACCTGGCGCGCGCCTACGAGCGCGAGCAGGGACCGGCGGCGAAGGACGCCATCGCGCAGATCCTGACGAACTCGAAGATGTGCGCCGAGGGCCGGCGCCCGATCTGCCAGGACACCGGCATCGTCAACGTCTTCCTGAAGATCGGCATGGACGTGCGATTCGCCGGCTTCCCGGGCTCGATCGACGACGCCGTCAACGAGGGCGTGCGCCGCGGCTACCTCGACCCCGAGAACAAGCTGCGCGCGTCCATCGTGGCCGACCCGCAGTTCGAGCGCAGGAACACCAAAGACAACACGCCGGCCGTCGTCCACATGACGGTCGTGCCCGGCAGCACACTGGACGTGCAGGTGGCGGCCAAGGGCGGCGGCAGCGAGAACAAGAGCAAGTTCGTCATGCTCAACCCCAGCGACTCGGTCGTCGACTGGGTGCTGAAGACGGTGCCGACGATGGGCGCCGGCTGGTGCCCGCCGGGCATGCTGGGCATCGGCATCGGCGGCACCGCCGAGAAGGCGATGCTGATGGCCAAGGAAAGCCTGATGGAGCCCATCGACATGTTCGACCTGCTGGCGCGCGGGCCGGCCGACAAGTTCGAGGAACTGCGCATCGAGCTCTACGAGAAGGTCAACGCCCTGGGCATCGGCGCACAGGGCCTGGGCGGCCTGACGACGGTGCTGGACGTGAAGATCGCCAGCTACCCCACGCATGCCGCGAGCAAGCCGGTGGCGATGATCCCGAACTGCGCCGCGACCCGCCATGCCCACTTCGTGCTGGACGGCTCGGGCCCGGCCTACCTGGAACCGCCGAGCCTGGACCTGTGGCCCGACGTGCACTGGGCGCCCGACTACAACAAGAGCCAGAAGGTCGACCTGAACACCCTGACGCGCGCCGAAGTGGCGGCCTGGAAGCCGGGCGACACGCTGCTGTTGTCGGGCAAGATGCTGACGGGCCGCGACGCCGCGCACAAGCGCATCCAGGACATGCTGGCCAGGGGCGAGAAGCTGCCGGTGGACTTCACCAACCGCGTCATCTACTACGTCGGCCCGGTGGACCCCGTGCGCGACGAGGTCGTCGGCCCCGCCGGCCCGACCACGGCCACCCGCATGGACAAGTTCACCGAGATGATGCTGGCCCAGACCGGGCTCATCAGCATGATCGGCAAGGCCGAGCGCGGGCCGGTCGCCATCGAGGCCATCCGCAAGCACGGCAGCGCCTACCTGATGGCTGTCGGCGGCGCCGCCTACCTGGTGGCCAAGGCCATCAAGGGCGCGCGGGTGGTGGGCTTCGCCGACCTCGGCATGGAAGCCATCTACGAGTTCGACGTCAAGGACATGCCGGTCACCGTGGCTGTCGATTCGCAGGGCATCAGCGTCCACAACACCGGCCCGAAGGAGTGGCAGGCGAAGATCGGGAAGATCCCCGTCACCACCGCCTGACCAGCACCCCTTGTCGCAGCACTTCGAGGTCCACCCGCAGAACCCGCAGCCGCGCCTGCTGAAGCAGGCCGCCGCCATCCTGCAGGCGGGCGGCATCGCCGCCGTGCCCACCGACAGCAGCTACGCGCTCGTGTGCCGGCTGGACGACAAGGCCGCGGCCGAGAACCTGCGCCGCATCCGCCAGGTCGACGACAAGCACCACCTCACGCTGCTGTGCCGCGACTTGAGCGAGCTCGCCAGCTACGCCCGCGTCGACAACCGCCAGTACCGGCTGCTGAAGCTGGGCACGCCGGGGCCCTACACCTTCATCCTCGAGGCGACCAAGGAAGTGCCGCGGCGCCTCTCGCACCCCAGCCGCCGCACCATCGGCCTGCGCGTGCCCGACCACAGGGTGCTGCAGGAACTGCTGGCCCTTTTCGGAGAGCCACTGCTGGCCACCACGCTGATCCCGCCCGGCGAAACCGAACCGCTGAACGACGCCGGCGAGATCCGCGAGCGCTTCCAGAAGGTGCTGGGCGCTGTCGTCGATGCCGGCGCCTGCCCGATGGCGCCGACCACGGTCATCGACTTGAGCGGCGACGAGCCGGTGCTCATCCGCCAGGGCCGCGGCGACCTCGCCCGCCTGGGGCTGTGACGGCGGCGCGCCGGCCATGCGCATCCTGCTGGTCGAAGACGACGAGATGATCGGCGACAGCCTGCGCGCCGTGCTGCGGCGCCAGGGCTACGCCACCGACTGGGTGCGCGACGGCCGCGCCGCCGATGCTGCGCTGGCCAGCGAACGCTTCGACGCCGTGCTGCTGGACCTGGGCCTGCCGCACAAGAGCGGCCTGGAGGTGCTGCGCGCGCTGCGCGGCCGCGGCGACGCCACCCCGGTCATCGTGCTGACGGCGCGCGACGCGCTGGCCGACAAGGTGGCCGGGCTGGACGCCGGTGCCGACGACTACCTGGTCAAGCCCTTCGAGCTCGACGAGCTGCTGGCGCGGCTGCGCGCCCTCGGCCGCCGCGCCAGCGGGCGCACGACGCCGGTGCTGGCAGTGGCCGACCTGCGGCTGGACCCGGCCACGCGCGAGGTCTCGCGTGCGGGCCGGCCGCTGCTGCTGTCGGCGCGCGAGTTCGCGCTGCTGCAGGCGCTGCTGGAGCGGCCGGGCGCCATCCTCTCGCGGGCGCAGCTCGAAGACCGCCTCTACGGCTGGGGCGAGGAACTGGAGAGCAACGCCATCAGCGTCTACGTCCACCAGCTGCGCAGGAAGCTGGGCGAGGACCTCATCCACACCGTGCGCGGCGTCGGCTACTACGCAGGGCCCGCGAAAGGCTGAAGGCGGGCGTGAACTCGCTGCGCACCCGGCTCTTCGTCTTCCTGCTCGCGCTGGCCGGCGTCACCGCGGCTGTCGTCGGCGGCGCCACCTACGCCGGCGTGCTGGCGACGGCCGACGAGCTCTTCGACCGCCACCTGCAGGACATGGCGCTGTCGCTGCGCGACCAGGGCCGCATTCCCGACGACGAGCGCGCGGCGCTGGAAACGGGCCAGTTCGACTACGTGGTGCAGGTCTGGTCGCTGGACGGCGTCGAGCTCTACAGCACGCTGCCGGCGCCGCCGCTGCCGCCGCGCGTGGTGCTGGGCTTCAGCACCGTGGCCGTGGCCGGCGCGCCCTGGCGCGTCTACAGCGCGGCGACAGCGCGGCGCATCGTGCAGGTGGCGCAGCCGTTGGCCACGCGGCGTGCGCTGGCGGTCAAGGCGGCCCTGCGCAGCATCGTGCCCATCGCGCTGGCCGCGCCGCTGGTGGCACTGGCGATGTGGTGGCTGGTGGGGGCGACGCTGGCGCCGCTCTCGCGCGTCGTCGGCGCGGCGCGGCAGCGCGACGCCGGCGCCCTGGAGCCGCTGCCGCTGGCCGGCCTGCCCGGCGAGGTGACGCCGCTGGTGCAGTCCTTCAACGCCCTGCTGGGCCGCCTCGCCCAGGCCTTCCAGGCACAGCGCGACTTCGTCGCCGACGCCGCGCACGAGCTGCGCACGCCGCTGACGGCGCTGAAGCTGCAGCTGGGCCTGCTGCGCGACGCCGCCGACGCCGCCGAGCGTGATGACGCCATCGCCCGCCTGCAGTCCGGCGTCGAACGCGCACAGCGCCTGGTCGAGCAGCTGCTGGCACTGGCCCGGGCCGACCCAGCGGCAGCGCCGGCGCAGGCGCCGCTGGACCTGGCTGAGGTCTGCCGACTCGCGGTCGCCGACAGCCAGCCGCTGGCGCAGTTGCAGCAGGGCCGCGTCGCGACCGACCTGCCCGCCACCCTGCCCTGGCATGGCGACGCCCAGGCACTGCGCGGCGCCGTGCGCAACCTCGTCGACAACGCGCTGCTCCACGGCGGCGGCCAGGTGCAAGTGGGACTGGCGCTGGACGGCGACAGCGCGCGCCTGCGCGTCGACGACGCCGGCCCCGGCATTCCGGCCGCCGAGCGCGAGCGCGCCTTCGACCGCTTCCACCGCCGCCACCCCGGCCGCGGCACCGGCAGCGGGCTGGGCCTGGCCATCGTCCGCGCCACGGCGGCGCAGCACGGCGGTACGGTGACCCTCGCGGAGTCACCACTGGGCGGGCTGCGCGCCGAGCTGCGGCTGCCGCGGCCTGCCGAAACCCGGTTCCCGTCCTAATCTTCGCTTCATCTTCGCTTCATGCGGCCCTCATCGCCGCGGCCCAGACTTCGCTGCAAAGCCGGCCCGTCGGTCGGCACGACAGCAAGGAAGCTCCCATGAAGCGCACCCTCATTGCCACCGCCTGCACCCTGGCCCTGCTGGGCTCCGCGTCGACGATGGCCGGCGCCTGGTCGCTGCCGGCCTGGCTGCAGAAGAACGACACCACCACGGTGGCCCAGGCCAGCACGCCCGCCCCGGCCGCCACCGCAGCGCCGGCCGCGCCCCTGCCCGCGGCCACCGTGCCCAACTACCGCGCCATCGTGCAGACCTACGGGCCGGCCGTCGTCGGCGTCACCGTCTCGGGGCGCCGCAATGCCAGCGCCGAAGACAGCGACGGCCCCTCGGCCGATGACAGCGACCCCTTCTTCCGCTTCTTCCGCGGCGTGCCGGGCTTGCGCATGCCGCCGCAGGGCAGCGTGCCCTTCCGCGGCCAGGGCTCGGGCTTCATCGTCAGCAGCGACGGCCTCATCCTGACCAACGCCCATGTCGTGCGCGACGCCAAGGTGGTGACGGTCAAGCTCAGCGACCGCCGCGAGTTCAACGCCAAGGTGCTGGGCAGCGACACCGCCACCGACGTCGCCGTGCTGAAGGTCGACGCCAAGGGCCTGCCCACGGTCGCCCTCGGCGACCCCAAGGCCACCCAGGTCGGCGACTTCGTGCTCGCCATCGGCGCGCCCTACGGCTTCGAGCAGACGGCCACGCAGGGCATCGTCAGCGCCAAGGGCCGCTCGCTGCCCGGCGACAGCTACGTGCCCTTCATCCAGACCGACGCCGCGGTGAACCCCGGCAACTCGGGCGGGCCGCTGTTCGATGCCGGCGGCCGCGTCATCGGCATCAACGCCCAGATCTACTCGCGCAGCGGCGGCTTCCAGGGCCTGGCCTTCGCCATCCCCGTGGACGTGGCGCTGCGCGTGAAGGACCAGATCGTCGCCCACGGCCATGTCGACCATGCGCGGCTGGGCGTGGTGCTGCAGGACCTGTCGGCGCCGCTGGCCGAGTCCTTCGGCCTGAAGTCGCCCGACGGCGCGCTGATCTCCAGCGTCGCGCCCTCCACCGCTGCGGCCAGGGCCGAGTTGAAGGCGGGTGACGTCATCACCGCGGTCGATGGCCAGGTGGTCCACACCGCGGGCGATGTGTCCAGCCGCGTCGGCCAGGCGACACCGGGCGAGCGCGTGACGCTGACGGTATGGCGCGACAAGTCGCGGCGCGAGATCACCGTCGCGCTGGGCAAGGCGCAGACCGACAAGGAAGAGGCCGTGGCGCAGGGCGATGGCGACTCGCTGGGCCTGGCGGTGCGGCCGCTGGCAAGGAACGAACTCGGCCGCGTCGGTGCCGACCATGGCCTGCTGGTGGAAGGTGCCAGCGGCCCCGCGGCCGAGGCCGGCATCAACCCCGGCGACGTTCTGCTGGCGCTGAACGGCAAGCCCGTGAACAGCGTCGAGCAGGTGCGCCAGGTGCTCAAGCAGCACCCGCGTCACGTGGCGCTGCTGATCCAGCGCGACGGCCAGCAGATCTTCGTGCCGGTGGACCTGGGTTGATGGCGCAGGCCGGGTCCGCCGCGGGCCCGGCCCTTTGCAGCCGCTACAGCGCGGCGGTGACCACCATCTCCACGCGCCACTCGGGCCTGGCGAGGTTGGCCTGCACGGTGGCGCGCGGCGGCGCGCAGCCGGCGGGCAGCCAGGACTCCCAGACGGCGTTGAGCGCCGGGAAGTCGGCCAGGTCCTTGAGGTAGATCTGGCACATCAGCAGCTTGCCCTTGTCGCTGCCGGCGCGGGCCAGCAGCGCGTCGATGGCGGCCAGCACCTGCCGCGCCTGGCCCGTGATGTCCTGGCTGCCGTCCGCGGCCACCTGGCCGGCCAGGTAGCACACGCCGTTGTGCACGGCCATCTCGGAAAGCCGGGCGCCGACGTCGAATCGCTGAACCATCAGTGGTGTCCCTTGGGGTGTTTGTGGGGGTGGTGACCGTGCCGCGCATGCGGGCGGTCCACGCCCTGCAGTGGGCCCGGCGGCGCGGCCTTCTGGCCGAGCTTGCTCTCGGTGCCCGCCAGCAGCTTGCGGATGTTGCCCTCGTGGCGCCAGATCAGCAGCACGCTCATGATGCCGATGGCCAGCAGCGGCGGCTCGATGCCCCAGATCAGCGCCTGGTAGAAGGGCGCGAAGCCGGCGGCCACCAGCGAGGCCAGCGACGAGTAGCGGAAAAAGGCGGCGATGATGATCCAGGTCAGCAGCGTCGCCAGGCCCAGCCAGGGGTTGATGGCCAGCAGCGCCCCGGCCGCCGTGGCCACGCCCTTGCCGCCCTGGAAGCGGAAGAAGAGCGGCCACAGGTGGCCCGCGAAAGCCGCCAGGCCGACGAAGGCCGCGGTGTTCTCGCCCAGCCCGACGCGCGGGCCGAACGCCAGCACCGCCAGCACCGGCAGGTAGCCCTTCAGCGCATCCAGCGCCAGCGTCAGGATGGCGGCCGGCTTGCTGCCCGAGCGCAGCACGTTGGTCGCGCCGGGGTTGCCGCTGCCGTAGCTGCGCGGGTCGGCCAGGCCCATCGCACGGCTGACGATGACGGCGAAGGACAGCGAGCCCACCAGGTAGCCGCCGGCCAGCGCCGCGAGGATCCAGACATAGTCCATGGCGACGAGTTTAGGTCAGGCCGCCAGCGCGCAATGCACGGGCCGGGCGCCGAGCAGCGTTACCAGCAGCTGCGGCGCGATGCCCACCAGGTAGCCGCGGCGGCCGCCGTTGATGAGGATGCGCGGCAGTTCCAGCACCGTGGCCTCGACGAACACCGGCATCGCCTTCCGCGTGCCGAAGGGTGAGGTGCCGCCGACCAGGTAGCCGCTGTGGCGCTGCGCGACCTCGGGCTTGCAGGGCTCCACGGCCTTGACGCCGAGCTCGCGCGCCAGCGCCTTGGTGCTGACCTGGGCGTCGCCGTGCATCAGCACGATCAGCGGCTGCGCCTTGTCGTCCTGCATCACCAGTGTCTTCACGACCTCGTGCTCGGCCACGCCGAGCTGGCGCGCCGACTCGGCGGTGCCGCCGTGGTCCACGTAGTCGTAGGGGTGCTCGCTGAAGCTCACGCCCGCGGCGCGCAGGCACTGCGTCGCCGGGGTCTCGCTGACGTGCCTGTCCTTCTTCGCCATCGTCGCCGCGCCGAACTCAGTCGCCTTCGACCCACTCGATCTGCGCCCCCAGGGCGCGGATGTTCTCGGCGAAGCGCGGGTGGGCGCGCCGCACCGGGGTGGCGTTCTTGATGACGCTCCTGCCCGGGATGCTCGCGGCCAGCATCAGCAGCGCGATGGCGACGCGGATGATGTAGGGGCTCTCGACCTCGGCCGCGGCCAGCGGCTTGCCGCCGAAGGTGATGATGCGGTGCGGGTCGGCCATGAAGGCATGGGCGCCGAACTTGCTGAGCTCGCTGGTCCAGCCCATCGCCCCTTCGTAGACCTTGTTCCAGTACATCACGCTGCCCTCGGCACGCACGCCCAGGGCGACGAAGATGGGCAGCAGGTCCACCGGCAGGTAGGGCCAGGGCGCGGCCTCGATCTTCTGCAGGATGTTCTTCGTGAAGGGCTCGCGCACCTTCAGCGGCCCGTCCACCACGGTGTGGCTCCAGCCGTTCTCGTGCACCACCTGGACGCCGAACTTGGCGAAGGTGCGGTCGATGAGCGGGAACTGTTCGGGCGCCGAGTTCTTCACCGTGATGCAGCCACCCGTGATGGCGCCCAGGGCCATGAAGGTCACGGCCTCGTGGAAGTCCTCGGCGAAGCGGAATTCGCCGCCGCCCAGCCGGTCGACGCCGTGCACCGTGAGCTTGCTGGTGCCGATGCCCTCGATCTGCGCCCCCAGCATCGTCATGAAGGTGCAGAACTCCTGCACGTGCGGCTCGCTGGCGGCGTTCATCAGCGTGCTCGTGCCCCGGGCCAGGGCGGCGCAGAGGACGAAGTTCTCGGTCGTCGTGACGCTGGCGTAGTCCAGCCAGTGGTGGTTGGCCTTCAGGCCGCCGTCGGCGTGGATCAGCAGCGCCTCGCGGCTGCGCTGCACGGTGCAGCCGAAGCGTTCCATCACCTCGACGTGGGGGTCGATCTCGCGCACGCCCAGGGTGCAGCCCTGGACGTCGTTCTCGATGCGCGCGACGCCGAAGCGTGCCAGCAGCGGCGGCACCAGCATGACGGAGGACCGCATCTCCTCGGGCAGATGGTGGCGGGCGGGGTCGAACCGGGTGTCGCGGTGGCAGACCTCGAGCACGCCGCTGGCGTAGTCCACCGTGACCTCGCTGCCCAGCATGCGGAAGATCTCGACGATCTTGCGCACGTCGGTGATCTCGGGGATGCCCAGCAGGCGCACCGGCTCGCGCGTGAGCAGCGTCGCGCACAGGATGGGCAGCACGGCGTTCTTGTTGGCCGAGGGCACGATGCGGCCGGTGAGCGGCGTGCCGCCGTGGACGATGAGGTTCGCCATGGAATCGCGGGTGGGAAGCGAGGGTTGGGTGATTGTCGCCGCAGCGGCTGTCCTGGCGACTGCGCCGGGCTGCGTCTCGTCCAGGCCCGGCCCAAACGCTTGCCGAGGGTGGTCTCGGTGGCGCCGCAGGGGTCGCGCCGCGCCGGCACCGCGTGCATCCCGGCGGTGTCGATGAAGTTGGTGCCGCAGGCCACCCGTATGCTCTTCGCCATGCCCTCGAACGCCCTGCCCCGCCGCCTGCGCCCGGGCGCCGTGGCCGTGGTGCTGGGCCTGCACCTGCTGGCGCTGGGGTGGCTGCTGCGGCTGGGTGCCTGGGCCGACCGTGGCCTGCCGGCCGTGCTGCCGGCGCCGCTGCAGGTGTGGCTGCTGAACGAGGTGCCGCGCCCGGCGGCGCCGACGGCTGCACCCCAGGCACGTCCACCGCCGTTCCGCGCGGCCGCGGCACCGGCTCCGCCGCTGCAGGCCATCACGCCCGAGCCCTTGCCGCAGCCGCCCGCGCCTGCGGCCATGCCCAGCCCCGTACGCGTGCCGGAGCCGGCAGCCACCGCTGTGGCCCCGGCCAGCGCGCCGCTGAACCTAGCCCTGCCGCGCGGTGCCTCGGCGCCCTGGCGCCAGCGTTCGGGGGCGCTGGACGATGCGCGCAGCAACACCCCCCGCGCCACCCTCGAAAGCCGCCTGGCCGGCGCGATGGGTGGCAACGGCGAGTGGGTGGAAGAGCGGGTCGACATCGACCACGTGCGATTCCGCCGCGGCAACACCTGCGTCAACCTGCAGCGCTCACGCGCAGCACAGATCGACCCCATGGCCCGCAACGCCGGCAGCCTGCCGTGGCTGACCAAGGGCGAGGAGCCCTGCTGAGGCCGCGGCGTGACGCGCCTTCAGCCCGGCGGCGCCGACCGCGCCCGCGCTTCCTCCTGCAAGCGCAGCACGCGCCGCTGCACCTTGCCGGTGGTCGTCATCGGCAGGGCGTCGACGAACTCGATCTCCTTCGGGTATTCGTAGGGCGCCAGGCGGCCGCGTACATGGTCCTGCAGCGCCTGCACCAGCGCCGCGTCGCCGGCATGGCCGGGGGCCAGCACCACGTAGGCCTTGACGAGCGCACCGCGCTCGCGGTCGGGCTTGGGCACCACCGCGGCGTTGGCCACGGCCGGGTGCTTGACGAGGCAGTTCTCGATCTCGCTGGGCCCGATGCGGTAGCCCGCAGCCTTGAAGACGTCGTCGCTGCGGCCCTGGTACCAGAGGTAGCCGTCGGCATCCATCACCGCGGTGTCGCCGGTGCGGCACCAGCTGTCGCCGGGGTCGCCGGTGAACTTGGCGCGCGTCGCAGCGTCGTTGCGCCAGTAGCCGAGGAAGAACACCGGGTCGGGGTCGCCGTGGATGTCGCGCCGGTGCAGCGCCACGTCGCCGGGCGCGCCGCGCGGCACTTCGCTGCCGGCGTCGTCGATGACCGCGACGCGGTGCCCCGGGTAGGGCCGCCCCATGCTGCCGGGCCGAGCCGGCCACCCGGGCCGGCATTGCCCGGCCGCATCGAGGTAGCTGCCGCAATTGCCGACGATGTAGTTGATCTCGGTCTGGCCGAACATCTCGTTGACGCTGACGCCCAGCGCCTCGCGGCACCAGTGGAAGACCGCATCGCCCACCGCCTCGCCGGCGCTCATCACCGCGCGCAGCTGCAGCCGGTAGTGCTGGCGCGGCGCCGGTACCGCCTTCATCATCGCCTTCAGCGCCGTCGGGAACAGGAAGCTGTGGGTGACGCGGTGGCGCTGCATCAGCGCGAAGGCCTGCGTCGGCGAGAAGCGGCCCTGCCAGGCGACGATGCGGCCGCCGAAGTACAGCGTGGGCAGCAGCGCGTCCATCAGGCCGCCGGTCCAGGCCCAGTCTGCCGGGCTCCAGAAGACTTCGTCGGCAGCGGTACCGAACCAGTTCTGGCTGCAGACGAAGCCGCTGAGGTTGCCGATGAGCGCGCGGTGCGGCAGCAGCGCGCCCTTGGGCGGCCCGGTGGTGCCGCTGGTGTAGATGAGCACCGCGGGGTCGTCGGCCGCGGTGACGCAGGGTGCGAAGGGCGCGGCGGGCGCGGCCGCCAGCGCTGCCGGCCAGTCCAGGTCGCCCTGCCCCACCGCACCGCCCACGGCCAGCAGCGTGCGCAAGGCGGGGCATGCGGCCCGCACCGCCAGCAACGAAGCGATGGCCGATTCGTCGGCGATGGCCAGCACCGCGCCGCTGTCCTGCAGCCGGTAGGCCAGCGCCTCGGGGCCGAAGAGCATGGACAGCGGCATCGCCACCGCCCCCAGCCGGTACAGCGCGATGTGCGCCACCGCGGTCTCGGGCCGCTGCGGCATCACCACGGCCACGCGGTCGCCACGGCGCACGCCCAGCGCGGCCAGCGCATGCGCGAGGCGGTCGGCCTGCGCCTGCAGCTGGCCGTAGCTCAGCGTGCCGCGACGGCCGTCTTCGTGTTCCCAGGCCACGGCCACGCGGCGCGCCGTCGGCGGCCGCCGCGCCCAGCGCGCGCAGCAGACCTCGGCGATGTTGAACAGCGCCGGCACCTGCCAGCGGAAGCTGCCGTGCAGCAGCTGATACGGGTCGGTGGGCGATGCGGCAGCACTCATGCGCGGAGCTTAAGGGTGCGGCGCCGAAGCCCGGCCCCGGGCCCAACCCGAAGGCGGGGGTGTTCAAGTTCCGCAGGGTGTCGCCGAAAACCCGACATGACTTGTGGCTGCCACAAGAACTTGTCGTCACCCCACACATGCAATACGCCGAACTCTCCCAGATCAAGCATCGCGTGCAGCTGGGTGCACCGCTGCCCTTCAACGTGCGCAGCGCCGACCACACGCTGCTGCTGGCGCGCGGCCAGCAGGTCGACAGCCGCGAGCAGCTGGCCCACCTGCTGGAGCGAGGCGCCCTGGTCGACCTGGCCGAGTTGCAGTCGGCGCGCGAGGAGATCCGCAAGGCCCCGCGCGACGCGCTGCCGGGCCTCTGGTCGCGCTCGCTGAACCAGGTCTCGCAGGCCCTGCTCTCGCCTCAGGCCGAGACCTTCGGCGCCGCCCTCGAGGATGCTGCCGCGCCGGTACAGGCGCTGGTCGAACGCGACCCCGACCTGGCCATCTTCCAGGTGCTGCGCCAGGGCCGCAACGAGGACGTGGCCTATGGCGTGCAGCGCTCCATGCAGACCGCCATCACGGCCTTCCTCGTGGCCCAGCGCCTGGGCTGGGAGGCCGCGGCCTGCGAGCGCCTGTTCAAGGTGGCGCTGACGATGAACGTCTCGATGCTGGAACTGCAGGGCCGGCTGGCGCGCCAGGGCACGCCGCTGACGGCGGAGCAGCGCGGCGAACTGCGCACCCACCCCATGCGCAGCGTGCGCATCCTGGAACTGGCCGGCGTGTCAGACGCCGACTGGCTGCGCGCCGTGCTCGAGCACCACGAGCAGGAAGACGGCGGCGGCTACCCCGGCGGCATCAGCACCGTCGGCGACCTGGCCTCGCTGGCGCGGCGCGCCGACGTCTACACCTCCAAGCTCTCGGCGCGCAGCACGCGCGACGCGCTGGCCGCCGACATCGCAGGCCGCCAGATGTTCATGCAGGACCCCGGCCACCCGATGACGGCGGCCCTGGTGAAGGAATTCGGCATCTACCCGCCGGGCAGCTACGTGCGCCTGGCCTCGGGCGCGCTGGCCATCGTGGTGCAGCGCGGCGCGACCATCACCGCGCCGGTGGTCATCTGCCTCACCGACGACCACGGCCGCACGCTGGCCGAGCCGGAGCGCCGCGGCACCACCGACAAGGCCCATGCCGTGGTTGCCGTGGTGGGCGAGCGCGAGGTCGCACAGCCGCTGCCGCTGGACCGCCTGGCCGCGCTGATCACCGCCTGAGCGGCGGCGGCACCGGCCGCGCCCTCAAGCGCGGCGGTAGGCCTGCAGGGCCTCGCCGGTGATGCGGCAGATGCGCCAGTCGGGCATCACCGTGGCGCCCATCTTCTCGTAGAAGCGGATGGCGTTCTCGTTCCAGTCCAGCACGCTCCACTCGAAGCGCCCGCAACCGCGCGCCACCGCCAGCGCGCCCAGGTGCGAAAGCAGCGCCTTGCCCAGGCCGCGGCCGCGCTGCGCCGGCTGCACGTAGAGGTCTTCCAGGTACAGGCCGGGCCGGCCCAGGAAGGTGCTGAAGTTGGTGAAGAAAAGCGCGAAGGCGACCACCGCGCCATCGACCTCGGCCACCACCGCCTCGGCCGCCGGGCGTTCGCCGAAGAGCTGCGGGCGCAGCGATTCGGGGGTGACGACGACGAGATGCTCGAGCTTCTCGAAGGCCGCCAGTTCGCGGATGAGCGCGACGATGGCGGGCAGGTCGGCGGGCGTGGAGGGGCGCAGGGTGTGGGGCGTCATGGGCGGAATTGTCGCTGCAGCCGTCGCCCTGCCGACAGCGGCGCGCGCCGCGCTCGCCTACAGTCGCGCCATGCATGAGACCTATGTGCCGCGGCGCCTGTCGCGCTCGCAATTTCTTCCCATCCGCGGCCTGAACTACCACGTCCGCCACTGGGGCGACGCCACGCTCGCCACCGCCGCGCGGCCGCCGCTGGTGCTGCTGCACGGCTGGATGGACGTCGGCGCCTCCTACCAGTTCGTCGTCGACGCCCTGGCCGCGGCCGAAGGCTGCGAGCGGTGGGTCATCGCGCCCGACTGGCGCGGCTTCGGCCTGACCGGCACGCCCGGCGCCGACAGCTACTGGCTGCCCGACTACCTGGGCGACCTCGATGCGCTGCTCGACGCGCTGGTGCCTGCCGGGCCCATCGACCTCGTCGGCCACAGCATGGGCGGCAACGTCGTGATGAGCTATGCCGGGCTGCGGCCGCAGCGCATCCGCCGCCTCGTCAACCTCGAAGGCTTCGGCATGCCGCAGACACGGCCCGAGCAGGCCCCCAAGCGCCTGCTGCAGTGGCTGGAGGAACTGAAGACGCCGCAGCAGCTGCGCGACTACGGCAGTGTCGATGCCGTGGCCGCGCGGCTGCTCGCCAACGACCCGCTGCTGGCGCCCGACAAGGCGGCCTGGCTGGCCCCGCACTGGTCGCGCCAGGAAGCCGACGGCCGCTGGCACATCCTGGGCGACCCGGCGCACAAGCGCGTCAACCCGGTGCTCTACCGCGTCGAGGAAGTGCTGGCGACCTGGAAGCTGATCACCGCCCCGCTGCTGTGGGTCGAAGGCGACCGCACCGACATCGCCAAGTGGTGGGGCCACCGCTACCCGCGCAGCGAATTCGACGGCCGCCTGGCGGTGGTGCCGCAGGTGGAAAAGGTGCTGCTCTCGCCCAGCGGCCACATGCTGCACCACGACCAGCCGCAGGCGCTGGCGGGGCATCTCGCGCGCTTCCTCGCATGAGAGAATTCGCGCTTTCCCGCCTAGGTAAATCCTGATCCATGGACGCCCTGCACATCAACTCGATCGGCTCGCTGCTCGCCGACCTGAGCAACCGGACCCAGCAGCTCCGGGGGTATCTTTGACTACGACCGCAAGGCCCTGAGGCTGAACGAGGTCGTCGCCGCGCTGGAGAACCCCACCGTTTGGAACGAGCCCAAGCGGGCGCAGGAACTGGGGCGCGAGAAGAAGCTGCTGGAGACCGTGGTCGAGACCATCGACCACCTGACGAGCAACCTCGCCGACAACACCGAGCTCTTCGAGATGAGCAAGGCCGAGGGCGACGAGGCCGGCATGCAGGCCATCGAGGCCGAGGCGAACACGCTGCGCGAGACGGTGGAACAGCTGGAGTTCCGGCGCATGTTCGCCAACCCCGCCGACCCGCTGAACTGCTTCATCGACATCCAGGCCGGCGCCGGCGGCACCGAGGCCTGCGACTGGGCCAGCATGCTGCTGCGCCAGTACCTGAAGTACTGCGAACGCAAGGGCTTCAAGGCGACGCTGGAAGACGAGACCGCGGGCGACGTGGCCGGCATCAAGAGCGCGACCATCAAGGTCGAGGGCGACTACGCCTTCGGCCACCTGCGCACCGAGACCGGCGTCCACCGCCTGGTGCGCAAGAGCCCCTTCGACTCGGCCGGCGGCCGCCACACCAGCTTCGCCAGCCTCTTCGTGTACCCCGAGGTCGACGACTCGATCGAGATCGACATCAACCCCGCCGACGTGCGCGTGGACACCTTCCGCGCCAGCGGCGCCGGCGGCCAGCACATCAACAAGACCGACTCGGCGGTGCGCCTGACGCACATCCCCACCGGCATCGTCGTGCAGTGCCAGGACGGGCGCAGCCAGCACAGCAACCGCGACGTCGCCTGGAAGCGGCTGCGTTCGCGCCTGTACGACCATGAGCTGCGCAAGCGCCAGGAGGAGCAGCAGAAGCTGGAAGACACCAAGACCGATGTCGGCTGGGGCCACCAGATCCGCAGCTACGTGCTGGACAACAGCCGCATCAAGGACCTGCGCACCAACGTCGAGATCAGCAACACCCAGAAGGTGCTCGACGGCGACCTCGACGCCTTCATCGAAGCCAGCCTGAAGCAAGGGCTGTGAAGCCCGCCACAAGACCGGAGACCACGCCCCATGCGTGAAGCCACAGCCACCCTGGTGCGGCGCGAGGACTACCGCGCGCCCGCCTACTTCATCCGCGCCGCCGAATTCACCTTCGACCTCGACCCGGCCAAGACCATCGTCGCCAGCCGGCTGCAGATCGAGCGCAACCCCGACCAGCCGCAGCAGGCCCTGCGCCTGGACGGCGAAGGCCTGACGCTGCTGCGCGTGCAGGCCGACGGGCAGAGCGTGTCCTTCCGCCATGAATCGGGCGATAGAGGCGACACGCTCGTCATCGACAATCCGCCCGAGGCCGATCGCTTCATGCTCGAGATCCGCAACACCTGCGCGCCCGAGAAGAACACCGAGCTGTCGGGCCTGTACACCAGCGGCGGCGGCTTCTTCACCCAGTGCGAGGCCGAGGGCTTCCGCCGCATCACCTACTTCCTCGACCGCCCCGACGTCATGGCCACCTACACGGTGCTGCTGCGCGCCGACAAGGCGAAGTACCCGGTGCTGCTGAGCAACGGCAACCTCGTCGAGCAGGGCGAGCTCGACGGCGGCCGCCACTACGCGAAGTGGCACGACCCCTACCCCAAGCCCTGCTACCTCTTCGCCCTCGTCGCCGGCGCGCTGGTGGCGCGCGAGCAGCGCATCCGCACGCGCGGCGGGCGCGAGCACCTGCTGCAGATCTACGTCCGCCCCGGCGACCTCGGCCGCACCGAGCACGCGATGAACTCGCTCGTCGCCTCGGTCGTCTGGGACGAGGCGAAGTTCGGCCTGGCGCTGGACCTGGAACGCTTCATGGTCGTGGCCGTGGAGGACTACAACGGCGGCGCGATGGAGAACAAGGGCCTGAACCTGTTCAATACCAAGCTGCTGCTGGCCAGCGCGGCCACCGCCACCGACGCCGACTTCGCGGCCATCGAGAGCGTCATCGCCCACGAGTACTTCCACAACTGGACCGGCAACCGCATCACCTGCCGCGACTGGTTCCAGCTCTCGCTGAAGGAAGGCCTGACGGTCTTCCGCGACCAGCAGTTCAGCATGGACATGGCGGGCAGCGCGTCGGCGCGCGCCGTCAAGCGCATCGACGACGTGCGCAAGCTGCGCAGCGCACAGTTCCCCGAGGACGCCGGCCCGATGGCCCACCCGGTGCGGCCCGACGGTTACCTGGCCATCGACAACTTCTACACCGCCACCGTCTACGAGAAGGGCGCCGAGGTGGTGCGCATGATGCACACGCTGGTCGGCGACGAGGGCTTCCGCCAGGGCATGGCCCTCTACTTCCAGCGCCACGACGGCCAGGCCGTGACCTGCGACGATTTCGCCCAGGCCATCGCCGACGCCAACCCGGGCAGCGCGCTCGCCGAGCGCCTGCCCGCCTTCAAGCGCTGGTATGCGCAGGCCGGCACGCCGCGCGTGAGTGCCCGCGGCGAGTACGACGCCGCCGCGCGCCGCTACACGCTGACGCTGGCGCAGCACAGCGAGCCTTCGCCGGGGCAGCCGCACAAGCAGCCCTTCGTCATTCCGGTCGCCACCGGCCTGCTGGCCCGCGACGGCCGCGTGCTGGCCGACACCCGCGTGCTGGTGCTGGACAGCGCCGAGCAGGCCTTCGTCTTCGAAGACGTGGACGCCGCGCCCGTGCCTTCGCTGCTGCGCGGCTTCTCGGCCCCGGTGCGGCTGGATGACGGCCTGTCGGACCTCGAACGCGTGGTGCTGCTGGCCCACGACAGCGACCCCTACAACCGCTGGGAAGCCGGCCAGCGGCTGATGCTGGCGCGGCTGCTGCGCGCGGTGAACAACGGCGCGCCGCCGGTGCTCGACGAGGCGCTGGCGCGCGCCCTGCGCGGCCTGCTGCGCGACCCGGCGCTGGACCCGGCCTTCAAGGAACTGGCGCTGGTGGCGCCCGGCGAGTCCTACATCGCCGAGCAGCTGCCAAGCAGCGACCCGCAACGCATCCACACCGTGCGCGAGCAATGGCGCCTGCTGCTGGCCGAGCAGCTGCACGACGATTGGGCATGGGCCTGGCAGACCCACCAGGTGGCCGCGGGCTACGACCCGCGCCCGGCCCAGGCCGGCCGCCGTGCCCTGGCCAACCTGGCGCTGCAGATGCTGTGCGTGAACGCCGTGCGCAGCGGTGACGCGGTGTGGCCGGGCCGGGCCTACCAGCGCTTCAAGGACGCCGGCAACATGACCGACCGCCTGGGCGCGCTGAACGCGCTGGTCGAGTCGCAGTCGCCGCTGGCCGACGCCGCGCTGGAGCGCTTCCACGAACAGGCCGCCGGCGACGCCCTGCTGCTCGACAAGTGGTTCATGCTGCAGGCCCGCGCGCCCGAGCCGCTGGGCGAAGGCGCGGGCCGCGTCTTCGCGCGCGCCAAGGCGCTGCTCAAGCACCGCGATTTTTCGCTGCGCAACCCCAACCGCGCGCGCAGCCTGCTGACGTCGCTGTGCACCGCCAACCCGGCCGCCTTTCACCGCGCCGACGCCGCCGGCTATGTGCTGTGGGCCGACAACCTGCTGGCGCTGGACGCGCTGAACCCGCATGTCGCCGGCCGCTTCGCCCGCGCCATGGACCGCTGGGCCTCGCTGGCCGAGCCCTACCGCAGCGCCGCCCGCGAAGCCATCGCCCGCGTCGCCGCCAGGCCCGACCTCAGCAACGACGTGCGCGAGATCGTCACCCGCGCCTTGGAAGCCGCATGAAGCGCGTCAGCCTCACCCAGTACCTGGTCGAGCAGCAGCGCGAGCACGGCCGCATCCCGGCCCAGCTGCGCCTGCTCATCGAGGTGGTGGCGCGCGCCTGCAAGCACATCGCCATCGCCGTCAACAAGGGCGCCCTGGGCGACGTGCTGGGCAGCGCCGGCAGCGAGAACGTGCAGGGCGAGATCCAGAAGAAGCTCGACGTCATCAGCAACGAGGTGCTGATCGAGGCCAATGAATGGGGCGGCCACCTCGCGGCCATGGCCAGCGAGGAGATGGACAGCATCCACGTCGTGCCCAACCGCTACCCCCAGGGCGAGTACCTGCTGCTGTTCGACCCGCTGGACGGCAGCAGCAACATCGACGTCAACGTCAGCATCGGCACCATCTTCAGCGTCCTGCGCAAGGTGGGCCACACGCGCGGGGTCAGCGAGGAAGACTTCCTGCAGCCCGGCAAGCACCAGGCCGCCGCCGGCTACTGCGTCTACGGGCCGCAGACGACGCTGGTGCTGACGCTGGGCGACGGCGTGGCGCTGTTCACGCTGGACCGCGAGACCGGCTCCTGGGTGCTGACGCAGTCGGGCCTGCAGATCCCCGAGGACACCAGGGAGTTCTCGATCAACATGTCCAACCAGCGCCACTGGGCCGCGCCGGTGCGCCGCTACATCGACGAATGCCTGGACGGCAGGACCGGCCCGCGCGGCAAGGACTTCAACATGCGCTGGGTGGGCAGCATGGTCTCCGACGTCCACCGCATCCTCACCCGCGGCGGCATCTTCCTCTACCCCTGGGACAGCCGCGAGCCCGACAAGCCCGGCAAGCTGCGGCTGATGTACGAGGCCAACCCGATGGCCTTCATCGTCGAGCAGGCCGGCGGCCTGGCCAGCACCGGGCGCGAACGCATCATGGACGTCGTGCCAGGCAAGCTGCACGAGCGCGTGGCCGTGGCGCTGGGCTCGCGCAACGAGGTGCTGCGCATCGACGCCTACCACGCTGAAGCGGGCTGAGACGGCGGCAGGCCGCGCCTTGCGGGCGGGACACAGTGGCGATACAGGCGCCCGATGAAATCCGGGACAGATGCAGCACCTGGAACACCATGCCACCGCCCCGCCGCCCCAGCCTTGCCCGCCTGCCGGGCCGGCCCTCGTGACAGGCCGCCACCTGCCCCTGGCCGGCCCGCTTCTGGCTGCGCTGCTCTGCGCCACGGCCTGGGCG
>CAIWPS010000421.1 GCA_903914615.1 uncultured beta proteobacterium
ATCACGCGGATCCCGTCCTGGTACGCGAATGCGTACGCCAGGGCCTGAACCTCCGGGTCCGATGGCGGCAGCGGCGGCGAATACTGCGTTTCGCCCAGGCCCTCGGCCAGCCGCGCCGGCGTCGTCCGGCTCGCCGCAACGGCGCTCGTCGCCGGGTTCAGCATCGACTTCTGGAATTCCGTGAGGTTGGCCAGTGGCAGGAACAGGTTGGCGTTGGTCAGAAACTGGTGCGTGATCACGAACGGCTTCTCGGGAGCCGATTGGTAGAGCTGCAGGAAGCGCAGCGCCACGCTGTCACCCCGGTCGTGCGAGAACAGCACAAATCGCTTGACCGCCAGGACACGGGTGACGAAGTCCCAGAGCAGCTGCGCGTCCTGCGACAGCGAATAGACGAAACCGTCGGCCGGCTTGTCGGAGAGACCGAAGCCGGCAAAGTCGAGCGTGCAGACGTGGAAATCGCCCTCGAGCCGTTCGAACATCGGCCGGAAGTCGTAGCTGCTGGTCGGGAAGCCATGAACCATGACGATGGCCGGCCGGCCCGGATCGCCGGCGCAGACATAGAACACCTTGACCGTTCGCCTGTGGTTCTCGGGTAGCGGCGACACCCAGTCGAAGGTGTGCCCGGAGTTCTGCCACTGCCGGGCGGGCTCGGCAGCCGCCGCCGGTGCCGCCAAGGGCGCCGCCAGGGCGGCCTGGCAAAGGATGCGTCGGAGGTTCGTCATCGCGGTTCCTTTTTGGGCGGGCTGCACAAGAGCCGCCGTGGGAACATGATATGAATCATGCTCGCGTTCGGGTACTCGCGTCCCGGCGTGCACCTTATGTCAAGTTCAGACCGAAGCCTCCGAAAAAGCGGGGGCATGGCCGCAACTTGTGATCGCGGTCCAATAAAAACTGGTGCCTTCCATGAGATTTGCCCGCCTGACCGTCGCTGCCAAATTGTGGCTCGTCATCTGCCTCATTGTGTTCGGACTGGTGGCTGTCACCGGCATCGGGCTGAGTCGCAGTGCAAGCATCCTGGCCGAAGGGCGGATCAAGCAGCAAGCGGCGTTGGAGTTGGCGTTGCTGGCAACGCAATGGAAAGCACTCGTCGAAGTCAACGAGGTGCGCAATCAGGCCGCACTGATCAGTTCGGATCCTGCTGTTGCCGTGAGCTTCAAGGGCGCGATCGATGCGACGTCGGTCGCTGCTTCGGCCTTGGAAAAGCGCCTGGAAGCCCTGCAGCTGACCGATGCAGGCCGGCCACTGCTGAAGAAGATCGCTGAAGTCAAGCAGCAGGCACTCGACGCCCACAAGGAAGCAGCCGCAGCCAAGGCCGAAGGCAAAGTCGATGAATCGATGGCCCTGGCGAATGGCAAGGTTCTCACCGCAGGAACCCAATATGTGGCCGCCTTGGACGAACTGGTCAAGCTGCAGGAGCGACAGACAGTGGATGCCCAGGCAGAGACCGAGCGTCGCCGCGTCGCCAACCTGAACATCATCCTGGGCGGTCTGGCCGTCATCATCGCGCTCATCGTTGCGCTTACCTTCGCCGTGGTGCGGTCCATCCGGGATCCGCTGCGGGCTGCCGACCAACTGGCAGCTCGTATCGCTCGTGGCGATCTGAGCGCCGAGGTCAGCACGACCCGCGAGGATGAATTCGGCAGCCTGTTGCGCTCTCTGGGCGTGATGAACCATTCACTGGGCACGATGGTGGCGCAAGTGCGCGACAGCACTGACAGCATTGCTACTGGCAGCGCCGAGATTGCCACGGGCAACAACGACCTCGCCACGCGCACCGAGCAGACTTCGAGCGACCTGCAGGCCACGGCGTCATCGATGGATCAACTGACCCAGACGGTGCAGCAAAGCGCGGCCAATGCGCAAATTGCAAGCGGCTTGGCTTCGGACGCGTCCTCGGTCGCCGAGCGGGGCGGTGCGGTCGTGCAACAAGTCATCTCGACCATGGACGAGATCAATGCCAGCAGCCGCAGGATCGCCGACATCATAGGCACCATCGACGGCATCGCCTTCCAGACCAATATCCTGGCGCTCAACGCTGCCGTGGAGGCTGCCCGAGCGGGCGACCAGGGACGCGGCTTCGCAGTAGTGGCCAGCGAAGTGCGCAGCCTCGCCCAGCGCAGTGCGGAGGCGGCGCGGGAGATCAAGAGCCTGATCGGAACTTCGGTCGTGAGGGTCGAGTCCGGCACCCAACTGGTTTCGGACGCTGGCGCCGCGATGAACGACATCGTGCAATCGGTGCGCAAGGTTGCCGACGTCATTTCCGGCATCACGGCCACCTCAGCCGAGCAGAGCGCGGGTATCGCTAGCGTCAATCAGGCCATCGTAAAGCTAGACCAGATGACGCAGCAGAACGCCGCGCTTGTCGAGCAGAGTGCCGCTGCCGCCGAGAGCCTGCGCGAACAGGCCGGGCAGCTTGCACACGCGGTGGCAGTGTTCAAGACTCGCTGATGCACGGCAGCGGGAGCCGTCTCGCACCGTCTGGTGCTTCGATCGTGGGTCGGGTAGCGCCTGCCCGTGATCAAAGAGCAGCAGTCGTTCAGCGGGCTAAGGCGCCGGCGACAGCTTCCTCGTCAGGGCGCCAACTGGTAATGCCGGCCATTATGAGAAGACCCCAGTTATGAGAAGACCGTGGAAGGCGAGCACCCGGAACACATCGTAGGCGGGTGGTCCTTGGCGCTCGTGCACTTCTCATAATCACAGGCCCTTCAGGAACTCGAGCAGCGAGTCCGAGGC
>CAIWPS010000422.1 GCA_903914615.1 uncultured beta proteobacterium
ACCACCTCCACGGTGGTTATTGCGATCATCGCCGTCCTGATCAGCTAAGCGCGCGGCAGGTGGTGCCGTGTCCTCAGGCTGCTCGAATTCACCGGAGATTCGGAAACCTCCTCTGTTGAGCGGTCGCTTGCCATGTCACCATGTCGCCTCCTGATTAGGCATGAAACTCAGCCAAGCCCCTGATCTGCTGCTCGCGCCTCGGCGCGGCGCCCGCCGCGTCGCCGAGCAACGCCTGCAGCAGCGCTGGCAAGCGGAACCGGCGGTTGAACCGGTAGGCGAACGCGCCGAGGTAGTGGCTGGCGTACTTGCCGAACTTGAATGCCTTGTGCGCGCCATAGATCATCGTCTTCAGGTTGCCCAGGATCGTGTTGACCCACTTGAACTGCGGCAGCTCGCTCGGCTTTCGTTGGCCCACGACCATGTAGGTGTGGGCGCAGTCGGCGTCGATGACCCCGGCAAAGCAAGCCAGTCCGTCGCTGAGCACTTCGCAGGTCGGCAGCAGGTTGATCTTGGCCCAAGACTTGATGGCCTCGCGGGTGAAGGCAGGAACCGGCGAGACCTTGATCCGCTGGGGATGACCAAGTTCGTCGCACGCCACCGCCGCGACGAACGGTACCTTGTTCTTCGAGCCTCGGCCGGTGCTGCCGGACCGCTCGCCACCAAGGTAGGCATCGTCCAACTGCAGGAAGCCATCAAGCGGTTGCTCGGTGTCGCGCTGCGCCATGGCAGACATCAACTTGTGCTGGATCAGCCAGGCGGTGCGGTAGCTCGTACCCAGGTGCCGCATCAGCGCCAGCGAGGACAGTCCGGTCTTGTCCTGGCTGATCAGGAAGATGGCCAGGAACCAGGTGCGCAGCGGCAGCTTGGTGCTGTCCATCAGAGTTCCGGCCGTCAGCGAGGTCTGATGCCTGCAGGCGCGGCACTGGAACAGGGTGCGGGCGCCGTGGCCTACGACGTAGTGCTCGGGGACGTTGCAGCGCGGGCAATGAAAGCCCCGCGGCCAGCGCAGCGTCTTCAGCGCCGCGGCGCATTGCTCCTCCGACCCGAAGCGAGAGAAGAACTCGGGCATCGAGACGCCGGGTTGGAACTGGATGCGATTGATGGCCATGGCGGCGGGCTCCTGCGATGTGACAGGAGGCAGCGTACAGGCCGGCTGGCTCGTGGGGTGAGCTAGGCTGAGCTTGGTGCCGAATCGGGATACCACTTGACACTGGCGTTCGCCACGGCGCACGCTGGACAGACGTATTCCGCGCCATCCATCTGGCCCGGCGGTGTGCTGCCCTTCGCGAGCGACGGCTCCGCAGCCGTTTTCGGTGCCGTGTATTCGTGCAACGGCTTCAGCGGTTTCCTGCTCGCGGCAGGCTGCGTTCTGGGCAGCCCCATCCACACGAACCTGGGCGACTTCACCATCAACACGCTGATATCCCTGCAGGGCCTCGAACCAAGCCATCCGGGCGTTCCCATGGTGGGCGAATTCACTGCATGCGCTGTCTCGTCCGTGCCGGAGCCATCAGGGTGGATGCCGTTCGTGGCGGGCGGGTTGGCCGTGTGCGCGCTGGCACGCCGTCAGCGGTCGAAAGGGCATCCAGAATCTGTGAGCCGGCTCAGGCCATGGTCACCACCGTATTGACTCGCACTTCGGCGCGGGCCTGTCACCTGGCAGGTGAATGCGGTCACTCGACTTCTGTTGGACGACCGACCGCTCCGCCCGGGACACCAG
>CAIWPS010000423.1 GCA_903914615.1 uncultured beta proteobacterium
GGCGTGCTGCGAGGGCAGGGCGATGCGAAGGGCGCAGAGCGATTCATGAAGGCCAGCACGCACTGGATGAGGCACTCGCACGCGACTCATGCCATCGCGGGGGGGATGCCGATCGAGATCGCGCAACAAAACCTGGGGCATGCTTCGCTGGCGACCACGACGGTCTATGTGACGACCGAGAAGCGCCGGCGGATGAAGGCGGTCGAGGCGTTCTGGAAGCGGTAGCTGAAGGTATCCACTCAACCGGCGCCGGTCGACCGCTCTACCATCAGCCCCAGGCATCAGGAGCGGAACATGGCATCCCAGCGTCGCGCCAAGGTTCTCGAGAACTACGAACTGACCGAGCAGAATCCGCCAGCGCGTGACCGCAGGTACGCAAGGCTGAGTCCGGAGGGCGTCTGCGCCTTGCTGGAATCGGCGGGGAAGATGCATGTCAACGGCGCAACCCGAAACACGGTGTCCGCGCGCACGCTCCTCGAGCTCATGAGCGAAGGGCCTTGGCAGTGTCGCGCTACGGCGCACGAGGGCGGACATCCCAACGACCCAGCGCCTGACCCGTACCTGCACTTCAATATACGGATCGTCCGGGAGCGACGGACTTATTGTGAACGCTGGTCAGGAACCGCACTTATCTGACGGCGAGGACGCGGATTTATTCCGAGGCACGCATGCGGCATCGGCTCGCGGCATTGCGAAGCGAGCAATTGATCGATGAAGGGTGAGTCTGTCTGGCCGCCCTGCAGGGCGGCCAGACAGGCCGGTTGGCGTGGGGGGTTGGCGGAGTACAACCCGACCCGAGCCGAAGAAGGTGGGCACGGCGGCGGCCCTCTCTCGCCTGGCAGCCTGATGACCGCGCCGTGCCCGACACCGTGCCGATGAAGGTGGTGCCACGCCAGTGTGGCCCGCTGGGACGACTCCGTCCAGCACTACCGGCTTTAGTCCGGTGGTGTCGCATGGACCGTCCAGCGCGTTTGTTCCTGTGCGCCGGCTGCCGCATCCAAGTGGTGCTGTGCAGCCGCTGCGATCGCGGCAACCGGTACTGCAGCCGCGCCTGTTGGCACAGCACTCATGACCAGGCGCGGCGTGATGCCGCTGCTCGCTACCAGCGCTCTCGCCGTGGCCGCCTGCAGCATGCCGCGCGATCGCGGCGCTGGCGCCAGCGCGTCGCTCGGGTGGACGCCGGCGTCGATGCCGACGCTGACGCCGGCGCCGAACATAAAGTGACGCACCAGGGTTCCCCGGCGGGGGTGGCCGCTGCTCCACTGGCGGCATGCACCTCCGAGATCGCCGTCATTGCGCTCGAGCCGGCCGCCGGCGCGCCGGCAACCCCTGCCGCGCTGCGCTGCCGCCGCTGCACAGCCGCTCAACCCGACTGGCTGCGCCAGGACTTCCTGCGCCGCGGCCGACTCGCCGTGAAGTGGCCGACCCGGTGGCGCCATGACCATAGCCCCTGACCTGGTCGCGCAGATCCTGCGCCTGCATGCGGTCGAGAAGTGGCGCGTCGGCACGATTGCGCGGCAGCTTCGCGTGCACCGCGACGTCGTGCGGCGCGTACTCGCCGGCGACAACTCGCCCGTACACCTGTCGCCGCTGCGCCCCAGCCGCATCGACCCCTACCGGCCGTTCATGCTGGAGACGCTCACCAAGTTCCCGACGCTGAGCTCGGCACGCTTGCTGGGCATGCTGGTCGAGCGCGGCTATGTCGGCAGCGCCTCGCACCTGCGCTACCTCGTCGCCGGCATGCGCCCGCGCCCGGCGGCCGAGGCGTATCTGCGCCTGCGCACGCTGCCCGGCGAGCAGGCGCAGGTCGACTGGGGCCACTTCGGCCATCTGCAGATCGGCCGCGCCCGCCGACCCCTGATGGCCTTCGTCATGGTGCTGAGCCACTCGCGCCGGATCTTCCTGCGCTTCTTCCTCGACGCCCATGGCGCGACCTTCATCCGCGGTCACGCCGAGGCCTTCGCCGCCTTCGGCGGCTGCCCCCGTGTCGTGCTCTACGACAACCTCAAGAGCGCCGTGCTCGAGCGTCGCGGCGACGCGATCCGCCTGAACCCCGCGCTGCTGGCGTTCGCCGCGCATTACCGCTACGAGCCGCGCCCCGTGGCCGTGGCCAGGGGCAACGAGAAGGGCCGCGTGGAGCGCGCGATCCGCTACGTTCGCGACAACTTCTTCGCCGCCCGCGCGTACACCGACCTGGACGACTTGAACGCCCAGGCGCGACTGTGGTGCGAGGGCACGGCATCGGACCGACGCTGGCCGCAGGATCCGGACCTGAGCGTGCGGGAAGCCTTCCAGGCCGAGCAGGCCCTGCTGCTGGCCTTGCCCGAGCGCGAGTACGAGTTGGCCGAGCGGCGGGCCGTGACGGTGGGCAAGACGCCCTACGTGCGCTTCGATCTGAACGACTACTCGGTGCCGCACACGCATGTACGCCGAGTCCTGGGTGTGCTGGCCGACGAACACCGGGTGCGCATCCTGGACGGCACGCAGGAGCTGGCCAGCTACGCGCGCTGCTGGGACCGCGGCCAGCAGATCGAGCAACCCGTGCACATCGAAGCCCTGGTCGAGCACAAGCGCGCTGCCCGCACGCACCGCGCCAGCGACGCCCTGGCGCAGGCCGCGCCCGCCAGCATCCTGTTCATGCAGCGTGCCGCCGAACGAGGCGAGCCGATGCGCTCGACGACCTCGGCATTGACGGCTCTGCTGGGGCGCTACGGCGCGCGGGCGCTGGAGGCCGCCATCGCCGAGGCGCTGCAGCGCGGCGTGCCGCATCCCAATGCGGTGCGACTGGCACTGGAGCGCGCACGCGAGGCCGCAGGAACGCCGCCGCCGGTGGTGCTGGTGCTGCCCGAGCACGTCGCCCGGCGCGACGCACCGGTGCGCACCCACGAACTGGCTTCGTACGACCGAACGGAGATCGATGATGACGACGACGATTGATGTGGCCGGCCTGGCTGAAGCGCAGGCACAGGAACAACGGCTGCGGGGCCAAGCCACGGAGTTGCGCCTGCACGGCTTGCTCGGCCGCTGGGCCGAGGTGATGGGCACCCCCGAGCAGGCGCGCTGGGTCGCGCAGTTGCTGGGCTGGGAAGCGGACGAGCGGCATCGCCGCAGCCTGGAGCGGCGGCTGCGCGCCGCCCACATCGGGGCCTTCAAATCCCTGGCCGACTTCGACTGGGCCTGGCCCACGCAATGCGACCGTGGCGTCGTCGAAGAGTTGATGACGCTGGCGTTCCTCGACGACGCCAGCAACATCGTGCTGGTCGGCCCCAACGGTGTGGGCAAGACGATGTGCGCGTGCAACCTGGGCTACCAGGCGGTGCTGAACGGGCGCACGGCCCTGTTCATCACGGCGGCGCAGTTGCTGGGTGAGTTGACTTCGCTGGACAGCGACTCGGCCTTGCGCCGGCGGCTCAAGCATTACGCGGCGCCGGACCTGCTGATGATCGACGAGGTCGGCTACCTGTCGTACTCGAACCGGCACGCCGATCTGCTGTTCGAGCTGATCAGCCGGCGCTACCAGCAAAAGAGCACGGTGGTGACGACGAACAAGCCGTTCGCAGAATGGGGCGAGGTGTTCCCGAATGCGGCCTGCGTCGTCTCGCTGATCGACCGTCTGATGCACCGTGCCGAGGTGGTGCGCATCGAGGGCAAGTCGTACCGGCAGAAGGAGGCCGAGGAACGCGAGGTCGCGCGCAAGAGCGAACGCGCGGCGCGCAAGGCCGCATCACGTTCACGCAAGGCTGCACCGTGAGCCCGATGCCGAAACGGACATCGACACCGGCCACGTCGTTCGTCGTGCCGACGCACTGGTCACCCGAGCAGGCTCTGGCGGTGCTCGAGGCCTTGCAGGCCGTACGTGAAGCCGTCTGGGCCGTCTACGGCCCGCAGGCTCAACAGGCCTGGCGCGATCAACTCGTCCCCGATCACGGGCCACCGGACTTCGATCCCGACTTGCCGTTCTGAGCGCCGGTCGAAATACCGAACAAGACGATGGCCCCTCACGGGGCCATCTGCACTTCGTCGCTGCGTTCACTCGGCCTGGTCCGGCTTGCGCGCAAAACCGCGTCCTCGCCAGCGTATAGAAGCGGTTCGACACCGGCGCCAACACTTATCACGTCCGCTGCCACGAGCACGCGCTGGGTGGCGTCGTCGTCTTCCAGGTGACCTTCAAACCAGACTGACCTGTTCCCGGCACGGCACCCTGCGAGTCGGGGACGACCAGGCGGCGCGGTCGTTCTGGGAGGAGAGGTGAATTCCGAGGGTATGACCGTTTAGGTGGTTTTTTGCATCTTGCATAATTTTGTGAAATCCATAAAATCCACTAAGTGGACAAGATCTTCCATCGCACTGCGCTTGCCCGGCAGATGGCGCAACAGTTGCTGCACCCAGGCGTCCTGGACGAAGGGCTGCGGTCAGGTCTCTTCATCTCGGGGGTCCGCCGCACCGGCAAGACCACCTTCCTGCAGGCCGACTTGGTGCCGGAGCTCGAGGCCGCCGGCGCGCTGGTGATCTATGTCGACCTCTGGTCCAACACCCAGGCCAATCCGACGTCGCTCGTCCACGCTGCCATCCGCAGCACGTTGTCGGCTCTGCAGTCGCCGGTCGGCGCGCTGGCCGAGCGCCTGAAGAAGTTGCGCAACGCCGAAGTCGCCGTGGCCGGCTTCAAGTTCGGGTTCAAGGTCGAGTCCGTGGGGTCGGATGGCGGAGCGACGCTGGCAGAAGCCTTCACCCAGGTGGTGGACCAGGCGCATGCCGATATCGTCCTCATCATTGACGAGGTGCAACACGCGATCTCGTCTGACGAAGGCAACCAGATGCTGTTGGCTCTCAAGGCGGCCCGTGACGCGATCAACCCACGCCCCAACACTCCTGGCCACTTCCTCTTCATCGGCACCGGTTCTCACCGCGCCCTGGTCAGCGAGCTGACGGCCCGCCGCAACCAGGCCTTCGAGGGTGCGACTTCGATCGCCTATCCGGTGCTCGGGGACGATTACGTTGCGCACTTGCTGGGCAGGCTGCGCGCGGAGGGCATGACTGTTCAGCCGACTCAGGCGGTGGCGGCCGAGGCGTTCAGGACGCTCGGCGCACGACCCGAGGAACTGTTGCGCGCACTGCGCGAGCTGCGCGCGTGGCTGCCGCCGGGCGGCGACCCTGCCGCCTACCTGCCGGTGATCGCCGGCACGCTGCGCTCGGCTGCTGCAGACGTCGAATTCATGAAGGTCGAGCAGATTGGCGCCCTTGCCATTGCCGTCTTTGGGCGCATCGCCGGAGCCGGCGGCGACGCCAAGGGATTGTTCTCCGGGGACGCTCTGGTCAGCTACGGCCGCGTCATCGGTCGCGATGTGCGTGCCGACGAGGTCCAGTCCGTGCTCAATGAACTGATGGTGGCAAATATCGTGATGCGCCGCGGACATGGTCTGTACGGTCTCACGGATCCGTTCGTGCAGCAGA
>CAIWPS010000424.1 GCA_903914615.1 uncultured beta proteobacterium
CGAGTTCTATCGGGCGTATCGACAGCGCGAGCAGGGCGTCGGCGAAGGCCCAAAGATCGGCAAGCACGAGTTCAACGAACAGGTCTCGATGGCGATGCGCCGCGGCGATACCTGGTTCATCCCGGAGGTCGAGAAAGCCGCACAGGCGACCCGCCGCATCGTGTTCGACCCCCTGAAGGTCGAATGCCAGCAGATGGGGCTGCTGCCGCCCAACGTCGACGAACTGATCCAGGGCACCGCCGACAGCTACCTCATGCGCCAGTACGACCGCGCGAAGATCCAAGCCGATCAGCTGGGCTGGCACCAGACGCTGGTCGACGGGTTCGTCAAGCAAGGCGTCGAGGCCGCGGAAGCTGGCGACATCGCGCACGGGGTGACCCGCAATATCCTCGGCACCGAGCTCGGGCTCCTGGACACCGACAAGGCGTTATTCCACAACGTCCAGGAATCCGGCCGGCTCATCAGCCGCAAGCTCCTGATGCCCGACCTCGCGCTGGAGAAATACCTGACCAACGACATCGACGTGCTGTCGCACTCCTACCTCAAGAGCCTCGCCCCGCAGCTGGAGATGCTGAAAGCGTTCCGCGACGACCTGCGCAATGATGGCCTGGCCGAGGGCCCGCAGGCTCACCGCCTCATCGACCCGCAGGATCAGCCCTCATCGGCCGACCTGCGCAACCTCACGGGTCCAGCAAAGGACATCGTCGATGAACACGCGATCCTGAAGCAGCGGGCGCTCGCCGCCGGCGACAACGAACAGGCCAACGCGCTCGATAAGCGCCTGCGCTCGGACCTCAAGGACCTGGCCGCCGTGCGCGACCGGCTGTATGGGATCTATGGCGCGCCCGGGGATTCGGCGTCCTGGATCCAGCGCGCGGGGCGCTTCATTCGATCGTTCAACGCGCTGCGCCTGCTGGGCACCGCGACCTGGAGCCACGTCCCGGACCTTGCGAACGTGGTGATGAAGCGCGGTCTCGTCAACACCATGGCGACCGCCGCGAAACTCTCATCCAACCTGGAGGCCTTGAACCTCAACCGCGAACAGACCCACCGCATCGGCGCCGCGCTCGACATGATTCACAACTCGACCGCCGCGCAGCTGGGCGAGTTCGGTGTGGAATCCTCCTACGCCGTGCAGAAAGCCATGAACCGCGCGACGCGGGCGTTCACGATCGCGACCCTGGAAACCCCCTGGATCGCCTCCTGCAAGATGCTGGCCTCGGCCGCCGCGCACGACGAGGTGATTGAGGCCGCGACCCGAGCGCGCGCCGCAACCAAACCCGAGGGCGGCGCCGGTTTGTCAACCGCCGAGCGCATTCGCTTCAACCAGATGGGGCTCGACCAGCAGACCCTGGTGCGCATTGCCGACGAGTTCGACCGGCACGGCAAGACGGTGAACGGCCTGCGCTTCGGGATGACCGACAAGTGGGACGACAAGGGCGCAGCCCAAATGCTGGACGGGGTGACCAACAACGCCGCGGAAGGCTCGACGCTGTCCCCCGGCGCAGGCGACACCCCGCTGTGGACGAGCTCGGAAGTGGGCAAGGCGATATTTCAGTTCAAGACCTTCGGCGCGGTCGCGATCCGCCGGGTCACCATTCCGCTCGCGCAGGGCCTCGCGCACGCCGACCTGCGCAGCGCCTCGGGGCTTGCCACCCTGATCGCCGCCGGCGCCGCCACCTACACCATGAAGCAACTGCTCTCCGGCCAGCCGATCGAGAAGGACCCTGGCCGCTATGCGCTGGAGGTGCTGGACAAGTCGAACCTGCTGGGCTGGACCGGCGAGTATTTCTACCCGAGCCTCTGGCAGTTCGGCGCCGGCAACTTCAGCCGCTGGGGCGACCGGCAAACCTGGGAGACGCTGGGCGGCCCGGTCGCCGGCACCGCGGTCGATGCTTGGGATCTGCGCCTGCCGGCCAAATTGATCGGCACCTTGAAGGGTGACCCCAAGAACCACCTCACCCGCTCAGATATTCACCGCGTGCGGCGCATGCTGCCAGGCAATCAAGTCTGGTATCTTCGCCGCGCCGTCAACGCCCTGGAGGGCAAAGTCGGGGATTCGCTGGGCCTACCGCCGGCGCCCACCCCGGGGAGCACAGAATGACCATCGGCACAGCCACCGCCCGCGTCTCGTTCAACTGCAACGGGTCGACGACCGTATTCCCGATCCCGATCCAGGCCTACCTCGCCAGCGATTTCGAGGTGATCCACGTCACCGCAGCGGGCGCCTCGAACATCCTGAATCTCAACTCCGACTACACCATGGCCACGAGTGGCACCCTCTCGCCCACCGCCTGGACCATGATCACGACGGTGACGTACCCCTCGGGCGACACGCTGCAGGTGATCCTGAACCCCACCCAGACGCAGCAAACCCAGTATGTGCAGGGGCAGCAATTCCCCTCGCTGTCCCTGCAGACCAACGTCGACCGGCTGACCCAAATGGTGCTGCGCCTGCAGGACCAGATCAACCGCTCCCTGCGCGCCCCCGATCAGGACAACGCGCCCACCCTGCTGCTGCCGGCCGCGGCGGCGCGGGCCGGTACCTCGCCTTATTTCGACTCGAACGGCAACCTGCAGGTCGCGACCTCCATCCCGGCCGGCACCTTGAGCCTCGCGACGATCGCGCCGATCCTGAACCTGAACCAAACCTCGCAAGAGGCGGCGCTGTCGATCACCCCGTCGAATATCTCGTATGAGCCCGGCAACCCGTGGCGCTACGGCGCGGACGGCACCGGCGGCGCGAACGATGTCGCCGCGCTCGCATCCGCCGCCCAGGTCGCCGCGGCCAGCGGGGTTACCGGTTGGAAGAACGGCGTACCGGCCGGCGCGTTCCTGCGCACCGCGGCCGAGGTGGCGGCCGGCGTCATCCCGACCAACTTCAACTATGGCGTGCAGCCGTATGACATTCGCCGCTATGGCGCGCTCGGCAACGGCTCGAATGATGACACCGCCGCGCTAAACACAGCGCTCGTGGTTGCCTCCCAGAGCGTCAACGGCGCGCTGGGTTCGGCGATCTTCGTGCCCATCGGCATCTTCGTGCTCTCGTCCATGGTGCTGCTGCCCAACCGCGTGCGGGTGCTCGGCGCGAATAAGCGCGGCAGCTATTTTCGCGCCTCGTCCAGCTGGGCGGTGGGCAATGGGGTGGCGGCCTGGAACTCCGGCACCGGCTACACCACCGGCAATTTCGTCACCAACGGCGGCGTGCTGTACGTCGCAAAACAGGCGAGCACCAACCAGGCGCCGCCCAATGCGACGTACTGGAACCCGATCAGCAATGCGATGTTCTACGCGCAGAACGGCTACACCTCGGGCAGCGGCAATTCGATGTTCGACTCGACCCTGGAAAACTTGACCGTCGATGCGAACAACGTGGCGTCCTTGGGGTGCGTGCTGTCGAGCGCCTGGCAAGAGGACTGCGGCCTGCGCGGTGTGATGCTGATTAATTACACCACCTATGGCATCCGCTGGCAGGACGGTTTCGGCGGCGCGTCCTTGTCCAAGATCGTCGATGCGGAGCTCTTTCAGGGCACGACCTCGGGCACGATCGGCGTCGACCTGACCAGCCCCATGGGCGGCGTGGCGGCGTTCATGCTGGATGTCTCGAACACCTCAATCACGGGATCCTCGGCAGGCCTTGCCGCCGCCGGCATCTCGTGCAAGGGCAACAGCCTGACTTGCCGGCAGGTGCATTTTGAGAACACCACCGCGGGCGTGCTGCTCGACGGGGTGGGCTACACCACCCTGATCGACGTGACCGGCGCGGGATCCTCACCCGTGGGCGTCAACCTGCTGCAGTTGGCCTCAACCTTCACCGGGTCGCTGAATGCGCTGTCGCTACGGCGCAATGGGTTCACCAACTATCTGAACGACGGGCGCACCGGCGGCTATGGTGCGATCGGCGGCTACGACATCCCGCTGCTCACGATCAACGCGCAGGACCCCAGCAACACGGCCAAGGGATCGCCCTATGCGTCCGCCTGGGCGGTGTGGACCGGCACGGCGACCGCCTGGAGCGGCGTCACCAGCTACGTGCCGGGCAACGTCGTGTCCCTCGCCGGCGTGTTCTACCAGTGCATTCTGGCGAACACCAACCAGACGCCGCCGAATGCGACGTACTGGACCACGGCGATCACCCCGACCAATTCGTACAACGTCACGAGTTTTAGCCATCCCTCGACAGGGCAGTATAATTTCACCTTCACCCGCCCCTGCCAGAGCGCCAATGTGGCGCTTTTTGCGGGCGCCAACAACGGCGGCAGCGGCGGCGCCGTGGTCGATGCGACGTCCGACGTGGGCGCGCAGAGTTGTCAGGTGAACAGCTATATCAACGGTTCCCTTGCAGACCTGGGAGAAATGAAATTGTTGGCATTCGGCGGCTAGGAGGATGCAGGACCATGAAAGCACATGGCAGGCCTTACTCGATGCGGCAAGCCAGCACGGCGGCTGGGTCGTGGCAATCATGACGGCCACGTGGGGCGTCGTGCTGCGCACCGTCGTCGGGCGATACGAGCGTAACGCGGCCGACGAGCGCGCCCGAAACGCGATGATTGACCAAAGCCTTCACAACATCAATGAGCGTCTGTCGCGCATCGAGGGCCGTTTCGCCGAGCGCGACCGGCATCTGGACGACTCCGATGTCCGCTAACGCGCCCGTGCCCGTGCCGCTGCTGGCTGTCCTGATTGCCCGCCGCGAAGGGTTCGGCATTCCCGGCGCGCTGCCCACCCGCAACAACAACCCCGGCGACCTGCGCCACAGCCCACACTCCGAGCACACCGCGGACGCCCCGGACGCGGTCGGCGACATCGAAACCCCGGAGGACGGCTGGTACGACCTGGTGCGCCAGTTGAACCTGTACGCGGAGCGCGGGCTCACCGTCGCCCAAGTCATCGCCGAGTACGCGCCGCCCCCCGAGAACGACACCGCGGCTTATCTGGATTATGTGCTCAATGGAAACCCGTCGCAGGGCATTGCCGGCCTGGGGTGCCCGCCCGATACCCCCGTCGCCCAGGCGCTCACGCAAATGGGAGAATCCTATGTCTGAAGAGTCTGCGGATCCCTTGGCCGTCGACCCGAACGCCCCGATCCCCTGGTACCGCTCGAGGATCATCCAGCGGCTCGCCCTGTCCCTCGTGATGCAGCTGGTCGTGGTGTTCCACCTCTCGAAGTATTTCACCGATGTGAACATGGCCGTGCTGGTCGATGACCTGCTGGAGCTCGTCGGGATTGCAAGTGCCGGCTGGGCGTTGCATGCTCGCGTGGTGAAACCCGTCCCGCCGGTGGTGCTCACCAAGGCCGCCGCCGAGAAGGCCGCTTCCACCCCTTTTGCCAAACCCCCGGAGACTTCCTCATGAACCTTTCTGCTCTGATTGCCCAGCTGATTGCAGTCGCCAAGGCCGACGCCGCGAAATCGATCCTGCCGCTGCTCGCGAACTTCTTTACCTCCATCGCCGCCAACCCGACCGCGGTCAACATCACCGTACAGTTGGCGCAGCTGCAGGTGGGCGTCCTTGCGGCGCTGCCGGCGATCGGCCAGGACGAGCTCAAGAACCTCGCCAACGTGCTGAACGCCGAGGCCCAGAAGATCCTCGCCACGCCGCCGGCGACGACCACCGTCACCACGCCGTGAAGCTGCGCTGGCAGTTCGTGCTTGGCACGGGACTCTC
>CAIWPS010000425.1 GCA_903914615.1 uncultured beta proteobacterium
CGCCAGCGGTAGCCGCTGCTGGCTGCCGGCGGTGTTCATCAGGTAGCCGATGCCCGAGTCGCCGGCCGTCATCTCGGCCAGCACGGTGCCGACGAAGGCCAGCGTGATGGCGATCTTCAAGGACCCGTAGAAGTAGGGCATGGAACGCGGCAGGCCCACCTTCACGAGCACGTCCCAGCGCCGCGCGCCGAGCACGCGCAGCACGTCTTCCAGTTCGGGCTCCAGCGTCGCCAGGCCGGTGGCGATGTTCACCGTGATGGGAAAGAAGCTGATGAGGAAGGCCGTCAGCACACCCGGCCCCAGGCCGATGCCGAACCAGACCACCAGGATGGGCACCACCGCGGCCTTGGGCACGGCATTGAAGCCCACCAGCAGCGGGTACAGCGCGGCATAGGCGGCGCGGCTGCTGCCGACCAGGAAGCCCAGCAGCACGCCCACCACGATGGCCAGCGCGAAGCCCAGCATCGTCACCCAGAAGGTCTTCCACGCCGCTTCCAGCAGCGGGCCGCTGAATTCGAAGAACTGCTGGCCGATCTGCCACGGGCCGGGAAAGATGAAGTCGGGCACCTTGAAGAGCGAGACACCGGCCTGCCACACGAGCAGGATCGCCAGCCCCAGCGCCAGCGGCGACCAGCGTTCGCGGGCCTTGCGCGAAAGCTTCATGTCGCCACCGCCGCGCCCGTCCTTCGCATGGCGCCGATGTGCCCGCGGAGTTCGTGGACGATGTCGGTGAACTGCGGCGTGTAGGTCACCTCCAGGTCGCGCGGGCGCGGCAGGTCGATGGGGCGCTCGACGACGAAGCGGCCCGGGCCCTTGCTCATCACGTAGACCTTGTCGGCCAGGAAGACGCTCTCGCGCAGGTCGTGGGTGACGAGGATGACGTTGAACTTCTGCGCCGCATGCAGGTCGCGCAGCGTGCACCACAGCTCCTCGCGCGTGAAGGCGTCCAGCGCGCCGAAGGGCTCGTCCAGCAGCAGCATCTGCGGCTCGTGCACCAGGGCGCGGCAGATGCTGGCGCGTTGCTGCATGCCGCCCGAGAGCTGCCACGGGAACTTGTCCTCGTAGCCGGCCAGGCCCACGCTCTTCAGCAGTTCGCGCGCCTTGGCCTCGTATTCCCTGCGCCGGGCCTTGAAGCTGCTGCGGTAGGGCTCGACGATCTCCAGCGGCAGCAGCACATTGGCCAGCGTGGTGCGCCAGGGCAGCAGGCTGGCGGCCTGGAAGGCCATGCCGCTGATCTTCAGCGGCCCGGTGACCTGTGCGCCGCCCACCGTGATGCGGCCCCGGCTGGGCATCTTCAGCCCCGTGGTGAGCTTCATGAAGGTGCTCTTGCCGCAGCCGCTGGGGCCGACGATGGCGATGAACTCGCCGGGCCCCACCCGCAGCGAGATGTCCTCGACCGCGTACTGGCCCTGCGCCTGCAGCTCTTCGTTGTAGGCCAGCCAGACGCGGTCGAATTCGACGAAGGGCGTCGTCATGGTGTGTAGGGCGGGGTGAGCTGCTGCATGAGGTCCTTGAAGGCCTGCTGGTAGATCTCAGGTGCTTCGGCGTGCAGGTCGCTGTGCGAGCCGCCCGGCACCTCGACCCAGCGCGTACCGGGCGGCGCGGCGTCGCGCAGGCGCCGGCCCACCTGCACCGGCACCGTCTTGTCCGCCGTGCCGTGCAGCATCAGGATGGGGGCGTCGATGCGGCCGATGCGCGAGGCCGAATCGAAGCGCAGCGTCGTCAGCGCCGCGCCGACGCGGCCCCAGAAGCCGGCCGCAGCGGCCACGTCGGGCCCGCTCGAGAAGGTGGATTCCAGCGCCAGCGCGCCGTAGTCGCTGCCGCGGTGCAGCGTGCTGGCCAGCGTGACGGCGGCGGCACCGCCCATCGAGTGGCCGAAGATGACGCGCCGGCCGGGGTCGGGCTGGCGCCGTTGCACCTCGGCCCAGGCCGCACGCACGTCGGCGGCGATGGTCTCTTCCGAGGGCACGATGGGCGTGCTGTCGCCCCAGCCGCGGTAGTCCACCGCGACGATGGCGTAGCCGGCCCGGCGCAGGGCATCGATCTTGGGCAGGTTGGCGTACAGGTTGCGGAAGGTGCCGTGCAGGTAGAGCAGCACCGGCGCGTCCTTGCGCGGCTGCGGCAGCCACCACAGCGAAAGGTGGTCTGCGGGGCCGGGTTCGCCGGCACGCGGCACCGGCACGGTCCAGCGCAGGTCGCCGGGCTGGAAGGCCGCCTGCAGCGCCGGCTGCCCTTCGGCATAGGCGGCCGGGCGGCCGGGCGTGGGGCGCAGCGCCAGTTCGCGTTGCTTCACGTCCAGCCAGGCGCATCCGCCCAGCAGGCAGGCCAGCACGGTCGCAACGCAGAAATAAGCGATGTGGATGAATCCCCGCGACCGGGGGGTGTGGCGTGCAGCGACAATCGGACCCATGCTTTTCATTGTCCGCCGGCCCGTGAGGCCTTTTTTTTCGTCCTGCCTCATCGTGGCAGCCCTGCAGGCCACGGCGGCGGACGCCGCCGACGAGGCGACAACGCCGGCCGGCGCCATGGCGGCAACGCCTGCCGGCGCCATAGCGGCGGCGCCTGCCGCGACGGTGGCCGACAGCGACTACTGGCGGATGGTGGGCTCGCCCTTCACGCAGCACTGGCACTACAACCCCCTGCACCGGCATGTCTACGCGCTCGGCCTGGAGCGGCAGCATGCCGACGGTTCGATGTGGGGCGCGGCCTATTTCAGCAATTCCTTCGGCCAGCCCAGCGCCTACGCCTACGTGGGCAGGCGCTACAACGCCATCCTGGCCGACCAGC
>CAIWPS010000426.1 GCA_903914615.1 uncultured beta proteobacterium
AACTTCGGTGCCTCGGGCATGACGCTGGCGCCCAACCTGCTGTGGACCACCGATGCCAGCGGCACCTTCAACGCCACGACCGGCACACCTGCGGTGCCCAACCCGGCGCTCTCGCCTTTCGTGACGGCAGGCGTGAACTACGGCCAGGGCTTTGCCTGGACCTCGCAAGGTGCGACGGTATCGAGCTACACGACATCTGCCGGGGTGGTGGTGCCGACGCAGGTCGCGCCGGTGGGCGGCTACTTCAAGACGGCCGACCCGACGACGCTGGTGAGCTCGCCGATCGCTGCGGCCTGCTTCGCCTGCCACACCACGCCTTCGGACAAGGCGCACTTCGTGACCAACGGTGGCTCGATCTACGAGGCGCGCAGCACGGCGCTGCAGAAGACCGAGTCCTGCCTGGTCTGCCACGGCGCGGGCGCGATCGAGGACGTGGCCACCGTGCACCAGCAGCTCACACAGTGAGCGCCAGGCGCTGATAGCCACGCACGGGCCGCAAGGCCCGCAGGCCCGGGGGTGGCAACGCCCCCGGGCCTTTTTCATGCCTGGCAGCGGCGCAACAGCAAGCGCAGGCGCGGCAGCGCCGATGCCCCCGGTCGGGGCCGGACTGCAGGCATGGGTGGGGCAGCGCCGGGGCGCCGCGGTTCAGCCCAGGCGGGCTTCAGGTGCCGGCGCGGCGCGCCACGGGCGAGTACATGTCGGCCAGCTGCAGCCGCGTGGCGCGCAGCCGTTCGGCGACCACGCCCAGCACGCGCGTCATCACCGCCAGGCCGAACTCGGGGTCGCGCTTGAAGCTGGCCAGCAGGTCGGCGGCCTCGAAGGCCAGCGCCGTCACCGGCGTCAGCGCGCGCGCCTGGAAGTACTTGCCGGCGCGCGGCAGCAGGGCCGACCAGTCGAGCTCGTCGCCGCGGTACAGGGTCTGCACGCGGATGACGTGGCCCGGCGACTCCAGCTCCAGCGCCACCATGCCTTCGCTGAGCAGGTAGAAGACGGAGTAGTCGTCGCCTTCCTTGAAGATCACCTGGTCGGCGGCGAAGGTCACTTCCTTGGCCATGCTGGCGAGCAGTTCGCTGTGCTCGGGCTTGAACTCGGCCACGAAGGGGTGCTTGTGGAGCTCCTGCAGCAGCGACTGGGACATGGCGGTGCTCCTCGTTCTTGTGGCGGCCATTCTGCGCCTGCGCCTTCCCCGCCCTGCTTGATCCACCGCAAGGGCCGCGCCACAGGAAAATGTCGCGCTTCGCCGCAGCCGTCGCGCCTGCTCGACGCTCAGAATGCGGGGAACACTGCCTGCCTGCATGCCCTCCGCCCTGCCCCCGCCCTGCGTCATCGACATCGAGGCCTCGGGCTTCGGGCGCCACAGCTACCCGATCGAGGTCGGCTACGTGCTGCCCGACGGCCGCGCCGCCTGCATGCTGGTGCGGCCGGCAGCCGAGTGGACGCACTGGGACAGCGGTGCCGAGCAGGTGCACGGCATCAGCCGCGACACCCTGGCCACGCACGGCCGCCCGGCGCAGGAAGTGGCCGCAGCGCTGAACCGCGACCTCGCCGGCCTCACGGTCTACTGCGACGGCTGGGCCCACGACTATCCCTGGCTGGCCGCGCTGTACGAGGAGGCCGGCACGCAGCCCTCGTTCAAGCTCGAGTCGGCGAGCCGGCTGCTCGACGACAGCCGCTTGCCGCTGCTCGACGCCGTGCACAAGCGTTCGCGCGACGAGCTGGGCCTGACGCGCCACCGCGCCAGCAACGACGCGCGCGCGCTGCAGACGGCGCTGGTGCGGCTGCTGTGCTGAGCTGGCGCGGTCGCCCGGGCGCCGGGAAGCTCAGGCCGGCTCCTGCTCCTGCAACTGCCGCCACATCACCTTGCCCGAGCCGCTCTTGGGCAGCGCGTCGACGAACTGCACGATGCGCGGCACCTTGTAGGCTGCCATGTGCTCGCGCGCCCAGTCGATGATGTCCTGCTCGGTGGTCTGGCCGCGGGCGGCGTCGCGCAGCACCACCACGGCCTTCACGGTCTCGCCGCGGTAGGCGTCGCGGGCCGAGATGATGCAGGCCTCCTGCACGGCGGGGCAGGCAAACAGCAGCAATTCGACCTCGCTGGGCCAGACCTTGTAGCCGCTGGCGTTGATCATGCGCTTCAGGCGGTCGGTGATGAAGAAGTAGCCTTCGTCGTCGCGGCGGCCGAGGTCGCCGGTGCGGAAGAAGGCCTTGCCGTCGATCTCGACGAAAGCGGCCTTGGTGGCCTCGGGGTGGCCCCAGTAGCCCTTGAAGACCATCGGGCCGTGGGTGACGATCTCGCCCACTTCGCCGGCCGGCAGCTCGGCCAGCGTGACGGGGTCGATGATGCGGCTGTCGACGCCGAAGATGGGGATGCCCAGGCACTGCAGCTTGGCGCGCTCGGGCGGGTTGGCGTGGCTGGGCGCGGCGGTCTCGGTGAGGCCGTAGCCCTCGGCGAAGGTGAGACCGAATTCGGTCTGCAGCCGCGCCGCCACCGCCTGCGGCATGGCCGCCCCGCCGCCGGAGAGGTAGCGCAGGCTCGACAGGTCGAAGCTCTTGTAGTTCGGGCTGCCGAAGAGGTCGATGATCATCGTCGGGATGCAGGTGAAGTGCGACACGTGGTGGCGCGAGATCAGCCGCCCCGCCAGTTCGCGGTCCCAGCGCGGCATCACCACCACCGTGCCGCCGCCGTACACCGGCGCCAGCACGCCGTAGAGCATGCCGGTGATGTGGAACATCGGCACCACGCCCAGGCTCACCGACTCGGCGCTGGCCGAGCCCCACAGGCTGCCGCCGATGACGTTGGGCATGAGCGTGCGGTGGGTGTGGATGCAGCCCTTGGGCATGCCGGTGGTGCCCGAGGTGTAGGGCAGCAGCGCCATGTCGTCGGGGCCGGCCTGGGGCGGCGTGGCGAGGGGCGGGCCGGCCAGCGCCTCGGCCCAGCGCACTGTGCCCGCAGGCAGCGGCGGGTCGGCCTGCAGCCATTGCAGCAGCGCCGGCGACGGCAGCTCGGCAGGGTCGATCTCGGCCGGCATGGCGTCGGTGAAGCGCGTCGCCAGCACGCTGGTCAGGCGCTGCGCCGCGGGCACCCGCTCGTTGGCGGCGGTGACGATGGCGGCGAGGTCGGCGGTGGTGATCGCCACCTTGGCCTGCGGGTCGACGATGTAGTGGCCGAATTCCTCGGCCCGGTTCATCGGGTTGACCGGCACCACCACCGCGTCGGCGCGCTGCACGGCGTAGAAGGCGACGATATATTGCGGGCAGTTCTGCATGTACAGCAGCACGCGGTCGCCCTTGCGCACGCCCTGGGCGTGCAGCCAGCCGGCCACGGCCTCGGCCTGGCGGTGCAGCTCGGCAAAGCTGAGCTCGCGGCCGAAGAACACATACGCCGGCTTGTTCGGGTAGCGCCTGGCGCTGACCTCGAGGTTGAACCACAAGGTGGTCTCGGGGAGAACCAGCGACTGTGGCAGGCGCGCGGGCCAGGCGGCCGCATGGGGACGGGGTGATGCAGCAGGGGACAAGGCAGGCTCCGAAAGGCGGATCCGAGGGTGTACCGCCTGGCGCGGCCGCCGTCATCGAGCCTTACCCGCAGCCGGCGGCTCGCCGCCACGCCTTTCTCAGTCGTGGCGGGCGTTCTTGCGCCAGGCCTGGCAGTCGGCGGTGGCGAGGTTTTCCGCGCGCAGGCACTCGCGCTCCATGCAGACGAAGTAGAGCACCGGGTTCTTGCCCGAGCAGGCGGCCTCAGGCCCGCTGGCGACGGGCTTGGGCGTCGGCGCCGGTTTGGGCGACTCGGCCACTGCGGCCTGCGCCGGCGCCGGTTTCGCAGCTTGCGGCGGCGGCGGTTCGGGCGGCGCCACCGCGGTCGGCGCCGCCGGCTGCGGCGCTGCGGCAAGGTTGTGGCTGGCCGGTGCAGAAGGCCGCTTCGCGCTGGGGGCGGCGGTGGCCGGCTTGTCGGTGGCCGCAGCGCGTGCCGGGAGCGTTTCCGCCGCCGTGACGGCGGCCGCCGCAGCGGGCGCCGCACCGGCGGTCTTGCCACCGGGCACGACCACGGTGGTGATCGCCGACTCAGGCACCGAAGCGGCCGGCGGCGGTGCCGGCAGCGCGGCCGCCGCCGACGCCGGGGGTCCGGCCGGCGTTTCGGCGGGCGCGG
>CAIWPS010000427.1 GCA_903914615.1 uncultured beta proteobacterium
AACCATCGCGGCCTTACTGCGCCTGCGCGCCGGTGTAGTAGTTGATGACGTAGGCCTTCAGGCTGCCGTCGGCCTGCGGCACCGCCGAGACCTGCACCTTGGCGCCCGCCTGCAGGCCGCTCGTCAACGCCGCCAGGCCCGGAGCGGTGGTGATGTCCTGCGGACTCACGGTGACCACGCCGTTCGTGCGGTCCACCTGGTAGACCAGCGTGGCCGAACCCTTGCTGGTGCTGAAATTCACCGTCACCGCCGTGTTGCCGCCCAGGGCGTTGATGGTGAACGCACCCGGTGCGGAGGCGCTGATGCCGGTGGCCACCGAGGTGTGCGGGAAGGTGGTGGGGACGAGGATGGCGTCGGTCGCCGACCAGCCGTTGGCGTTGCTGGCATCGCCCCAGGTGCAGTACGACACCGCGCGCGCCTGGTAGGTGTTGGCGCTGCCGCCGAAGGACACGCTGCCGCCGGTGGAGGCCAGGAAGCTCGCCACCGCGCCGCTGCCGCTGGTGACCAGGGTCGGGAAGGCGAAGTTCCAATACTTGAAGCCGGTGATGGCGGCGCCGGTCAGCGGGTCGCTGCCGTTGGGCGTGGCCGCGGCCAGGTAGGCCAGGGTCACCGAATAGTCGTCGGCGGCGGTCGCGAAGTTGTTGGTCAGGGTGTAGCCGGCGACCGTGACGTTGGAGACCTTGCCCTCGAACGGCGCGGCCTCGATGTCCACCGTGGCCGCCACCAGCGCCGTCGCGGTGGGGTCCACCGGGGTCACGTGCACCTTGAAGCCGCGCGCCAGTTCGTCCGAGGTCAGGAAGCCCGGGCCGACCCCGATGGGCGTGACGTCGGCCGCCGTGCCGGGGTTGCGGAAGTAGAACTTCGTCGACGCATTGACGCCCACCCGGGTCGGCCTGCCGTTGGCGTTGTCGACGACGAAGCCGCTGCCGTTGATGCCGTCGACATGCATGACGTGACCCTCGGGGCTGACGAACACCGGGTTGAAGCTGGCCGAGGACCAGATGCGAGTGGCCACCAGCGTGCCGTCCTGCTGGTAGCGCGCGGCCACGCGGACGAAGGGCTGCTTGGCCAGCGTGGCGGCGACGGTGGAATAGTCCTTGATGGTCGACTGCGTCTTGCCGTCGACGTCGTAGAACAGGGTGCCGTTGGCGGCGTCGGCGCTGATGGCCAGAGTCTGCGTGCCGGCGGTGTAGGTCTCGGGCGAGACCGGCGGCAGCGTCGGCAGGTCGCGCGTGATCGTCAGCGTGGTGTTGTCGGTGGACACCGCGCCGACGCTGCCGTACATGTGGCGCAGCACGCGCCGCGTCAGGTCGCGCAGCGGCTTGTGGTGGATGGGCGCGGTGAAGTCGACGGCCCAGATCGTGGCGCCGCCGCCCAGCGGCGTGTTGCCGACGATGAAGGCGGGGTGGCTGAGGTCGACCTCGAGGTCGATGCCGCTGGTGCTGGCGGGCGTCGCGCCGGACACCGGCGTCGGCGCCACGAAGGGCGTCACGAAGTTCACCGGCACGGTGACGGTCTGGGCGCCTGCGGTGCCCTGGGCGCCCTGGATCTGGATGCGGCTGGCAGGGATGATGTTCGGCGCCGCGGCGGTGCTGGCGGCTTCGGGGAAGCCGGACTCGGGGTCGCTGGACACCGTCAGCGCGACGTCGCCCGGGTTGGCGCTGACGGTGAGGATGGCGCCGGTGTAGGTCGTGCCCGGGGTCAGCTGCGCGGCCGCCAGCACCTCGCCGAGGTTGTCGAGCTGCTGCAGGTTCAGCGTCATCGGGCTGCTCAGCAGGTTGGCGGTGTTGCCGGAAGCGCTGACGAGGACGACCGAGTTCAGCGTCACCTGGATCACGGACCAGTCCTGCGACGAGGCATCGCTGAGCATCAGCGGCACCTTCACCGAGGTCGGCGTGACGCCCGGATCGGAGGCGCTCGTGCTGCTGCCGCCACCGCCGCCGCAGGCGACGAGGCAGGCCGACATGACGGCGGTCAGGAGCAGTGTGCGGGAGGGTGCGTTCATGGCGGTTCCTTGTGGCGGTGGAAGGTGGGGCCGGGGCCGGGCCGCAGGCGGAAGCTCCGCGGCGCCGGGTGCGTGCAGGTGCATTCGACGAAGGGCAGTGTCGGCACAGGCACTGTCGGGTCCCTGAGCGCGGGCTGTCATCTGGCTGACAGCCGCGGCGCGGCCGCGGTGGCGCACCACCGGGCCGCGGCGCCAGCGCTTATGCTCGCTGCCGCCGCCCACGAGGAACCCGCAAGTGAGACTGCTGCTCGTCGAAGACGACCCCGCGCTGGCCAACAGCACCAAGCGGGCGCTGGAGTCCCAGGGCTGGGCGGTGGACTGGACGACGCGCGGCGAGCCGGTGCCGCAGTCGCTGCGCCAGGACCCCTACGACCTCGTCATCCTGGACATCGGGCTGGCCGGCATCGACGGCTTCGAGACCCTGCGTCGCGTGCGCGCACAGGGCAGCAGCACGCCGGTGCTGATCCTGACGGCGCGCGATGCCGTCGAGGACCGCGTGCGCGGCCTGGAAGGCGGTGCCGACGACTACCTGGTCAAGCCCTTCGCGCTGGCCGAGCTGGTGGCGCGGGTGCGCGTGCTGACGCGCCGGGTGCAGGCGCGCAGCGGCGACGCGCTGGGCCTGGGCAGCCTGCGCATGGACCTCGCGGCGCGGCGCGTCTTCATCGGCGAGCGGCCGCTGGAGGTGTCGGCGCGCGAATGGTCGGTGCTGGAGTTCCTGCTCTCGCGCGTCGGCAAGGTCGTGGCCAAGGAGCAGATCCTGCAGTCGATCGCGAACTGGGATGAATCGCTGTCGGAAAACGCGATCGAGGTCTATGTGTCGCGGCTGCGCGCCAAGATCGAGCCCGCGGGCCTGCGCATCCGTACCGTGCGCGGCTTCGGCTATCTGCTGGAAACCGCCGACGCGGCGCCCTGACGCCGGCCGGGCCCTGGCCGGTACCCGCGCGCCGCACGAAGCCCCATGACGGCCACGCCCAGCCTGCGCCGCACCCTGCTGCTGTGGCTGCTGTGGCCGCTGCTGCTGATCGCGCCGGCGGCGGCGGCGCTGCAGTACGCGCTGATCCTGAAGCCGTCGCTGCAGATCTTCGACCGCGTGCTGGGCGACAACGTGCTGGCCATCGCCAACTTCCTGCACGCGGGTCCGGCGGGCCTGCAGTTCGAGATGAGCGCACAGACCGAGCGCTCGCTGCGCACGGCGCAGACCGATGCCCTCTTCTATGCCGTCATCGGCCCCGGCGGCGAACTGCTTGCGGGTGACCCGCCGGTGGCCGAGCCGGCCACGGCCATGGCCGTCGACGAGTGGCGGTTCTACGACGCCGAGGTCTTCGACCAGGCCGTGCGCGTGGCTGCGCACGGCGTGCGCTGCGGCGAGGCCGTGTGCCAGGTGCGCGTGGCCGAGACGCGCACGGCGCGCGATGCGCTGCGCAACGAGATGATCGCGGCCATCGCCGCCAGCCTGCTGCTGTTCGCGGTGGCCACGGCGGTGACGGTGCTCGTAGCCACCGCGCGTGGCCTGAGGCCGTTGCAGCGCCTGAGCCGCCAGCTGGGGGCGCGCTCGCTGGGCGACCTGCGGCCCCTGGTCGCTGCCGACGTGCCGGGCGAAGCGGTGCCGGTGGTCGATGCCATGAACCGGCTGCTGGAGCGCGTGCAGGCCGGCTCGGCAGCGCAGCAGGCCTTCCTGGCCGACGCGGCGCACCAGCTGCGCACGCCGCTGGCGACGCTGAAGACCGAGGCCGAGCTGGCGCTGCTGCAGCCGCATCCGCCGGAACTGCAGGCCACGCTGCAGCGGCTGGACCAGGCGGCGGCACGCGCCGCCCGGCTGTCGTCGCAACTGCTCACGCTGGCGCGCAGTGATGCCTCGGCGCGGGCCGCGCTGCCGCTGGCGGCCGTGGACCTGAAGGCGGTTGCCACCGAGGCGGTGCAGGAATGGGTGCCGCGCGCCGTGGACGCCGGCATCGACCTCGGCTTCGAGCTGCAGCCTGCGGTGCTGACCGGGCAGGCCTTCCTGCTGCGCGAGATGCTGGCCAACCTGCTGCACAACGCGCTGACCTACGCGGGCCGCGGTGCGCAGGTGACCATCCGCACCGGGGTCGCCGAGGGTGCACCCTTCCTGGAGGTCGAGGACGACGGGCCCGGCATCGCCGCGGCCGACCGCGGCCGCCTGCTGCAGCGCTTCCAGCGCGGCGACCAGGCCTCGGGCAGCGGCAGCGGCCTGGGCCTGGCCATCGTGAGCGACATCGTCCAGGCCCACGGCGCGCACATCGAGCTGGGCGAGGCCAGCGCAGGTCGCGGCCTGCGGGTGTGGGTGCGCTTCGCGACCTCGCCGGACGCCGGGCCGCCATGACAGCCTGCCGTCAGCTTCGGCTCAAGGCGATGACGGATGGCGGCGCGATACTTGTTTCCAGACGCTACGCGCACCGCATGGCGGCCGCCCCCGATGCGATGACCCGAACCCCACTCGACGTGCCACCCAGGCTGGCGCAGGCCAGCCGGCCTGCAGGCCGGGCCGGTTGGCGTCGGCTGGCCGGTGCCGCGTGCCTCGCGGCCAGCCTGTGTGCCGCTGCCGGCGCCGCGGCGGCCGAGCCGGCTGCGCCCCCTGCGCGCATCGGCCAGGTGGCTTTCATCGCCGGCGCGGCCACGATGCGGCTGGACGCCGGCGCGCCCTGGCAGCCGGCCGAGCTCAACATGCCGATGGCGGCGCACACCGCGCTGGCGACCGGGCTGGCGTCACGCGCCGAGCTGCGCGTGGGCAGCAGCGCGCTGTGGCTGGCGCCGGCGTCCGAAGTCAGCCTGGCCGAATTCGACGACAGCCATCTCGAGGCCGAGATCGCCCGCGGCCGCGTCGTGCTGCGCGTGCGCGCGCTGCCCGCCGGCGACAGCGTCGCCCTCACGGCCGAGGGCGCACGTCTGGTGCTCAACGCCGCAGGCGCCTATCGCGCGGAGTACGAACCGCGCCGGCACAGGCTGGTGGTGCATGTGGTCGAAGGCCGGGCGCGGCTGGTGCTGAGGAACCAGGACGTGCTGCTCAATGCCGACCAGTGGGCCACCGCCGACCTGCGCACGCAGGCCGTGGTGGAACAGGGCAGCGGCGACACGCGGGTGCCGCTGGACGAACTGGCCGAGCGCCGCGACCGCCGCGACGAGCGATCGGCCGCGCTGGCACGGCTGCCCGCCGAGATGACCGGCGCCACGGCCCTGGACGGGCAGGGCGCGTGGCGCGACGAGCGCGGCTACGGCCCGGTGTGGACCCCCGACAACCTGCCGCCGGACTGGGCGCCCTACCGCTACGGCCACTGGCGCTGGCTGCCGCCCTGGGGCTGGAACTGGGTCGACGACGCGACCTGGGGCTTCGCGCCTTCGCACTACGGGCGCTGGGTGTTCCTGAGCGGGCGCTGGGGCTGGGCACCCGGCCTCACGGCGGTGGCCGCGGCGACGACGCGGCCGGTCTACGCACCGGCCCTGGTGGGCTTCTACGGCAGTGGCGAGGCCGGCGCATGGAGCCCGGCGGCCACGTCCGCGCCCGTGGTGGGCTGGTATCCGCTGGCTCCGGGCGAGGTGTACTGGCCGGCCTACACCGCCCAGCTGGGCTACGTTCGCGCTGTCAATGCCGCGACCGTTGCCGATGCGGCCCAGCTTCGCGCCTGGCCCGAGCCGAATGCCGCCGGGCCCTCGCATCGCTACGCGCGCACGGCCTTTGCCGCCACGGCCGTGCCCGAAGCTGCGTTCCGCGCCATGCTGCCGGTGGCGCCGCGCCAGCTGGCCTTGCCGCCCGCGGCGCTGGCCCAGGCGCCGCTGTCGGGGCGGCGGG
>CAIWPS010000428.1 GCA_903914615.1 uncultured beta proteobacterium
ACACCATGCTGGCACCCGCCCGGGCGAACGTTTCGGCCAGCGCGTCAACCGGCTGCACCATCAGATGCACGTGGATGGGAACCGACGAACCGTCGGCCCTGCAGGCGCAGGGCTTCAGCGCTTTGAAGACGTCCGGTCCGAAGCTGAGATTCGGCACGTAGTGGTTGTCCATCACATCGAAGTGGATGGCGTCCGCGCCAGCGGCGATCACCTCGCGAACCTCTTCGCCGATGCCTGCCAGGTTGCAGGACAGGATGCTGGCAGCGATGGCGGACGGTGCCTTCACAGCCTCGCGGCCGCCTTAGGGACCGAGCGAGCACTAGGCTGCACGCACACCGCTACTGCCCGTCGAGTTCCACAAGGAGATGACCCGCCGGTGCGGGTGATCCGTCTCGAAGCCGAGGATGCCGATGGACGCCGACGCGATGGCGAAGTGCTGACCCTGGGCTGCCGGCAGGCCAATCCACCGTGCTGCGAGCGCCCGGCCGAACTGGCCGTGCGAGAAGAGCGCTACCGCGCCCGTGAGATCGCGCAGGCGGGCAATCAAATGGTCGGCGCGCGCGCAGACATCGGCGGGCATCTCGCCACCTGGGCAGCCGTCCTCCCACACATCCCAATGCGGATGCAGTTGGTGGATCTCGGTCGTCCGCAGGCCTTCGTACTTGCCATAGTCCCATTCGGCCAGATCCGGTTCGGTCTGCGCTCCGGTGCCCAGGCCGGCAAGGTCACAGGTGGTTCGCGCACGAAGTCGGGGGCTGGTCAGGACCAGCGAGAACGTGATGCCCTTCAGCGTCGTAGCCAGCTCGCGTGCCATCGCCTCCCCATTTGGAGTCAGCGGCAGATCGGTTCGTCCGGTGTGTTGCCCGGTCAGCGACCATGCGGTCTCGCCGTGCCGGATGAAGTAGATCTGAAGCGGCGCGCCGACTGGGGTGCCTTCCTGCTGCGCACTGCGGAATTCGCCTTTGGGGCGGCCCGGCGGGCTCATGTCGCTTCCATCGCTGTGCTGTACTCGCCCTTCAAGGCGGCACTGTTGCACCGGGCGCGGTGCATCAACGCCCGTTGCGCTGCAACCCGATTGGCTTCCTTGCCAGCCCAGATGTCCAGGGCCGGATGCTGGATGGCGCGGGCGAATGAGAACGACAGCGGCCAGGGGCGTTCGCCCTCGATATGCATGGCGTTCAGCCTGCCGCTGGCATCTTCCCCTGATTGCCCGCCTGACAGGAACATGATGCCGGGCACCGCCGCAGGCACGACGCGCCGCAGGCACTGCAGCGTCGCATCGGCCACCTCGGCCGGCGTGTTCTCGGGCGTGCAGGCCAGACCGGCGACCACCATGTTGGGCTTGAGGACAATCGCTTCCAGAACCACGCCCTGCAGCACGAGTTGTTCGAAGACGCTGCGCAGGACGGCCACGGTGACCTCCTGGCAGCGAGCCTGAGTGTGGGACCCGTCCATCAGGACCTCGGGCTCGATGATCGGCACCAGCCCGGCCTCCTGGCACAGGGTGGCGTAGCGGGCGAGGGCGTGCGCATTGACGGCCGTGCAGGCCGGCGTGGGCAGGCGCATGTCGTCCACGGCAATCACCCCGCGCCATTTGGCAAAACGCGCGCCCATCTCGAAGTAGGACCGCAGGCGCTCGCGCAGTCCGTCCAGGCCTTCCGTCACCGTCTCGCCCGGGTGCGCGGCGAGGGCCTTGGCGCCGGTGTCGACCTTGATCCCGACGAGCAGGCCGGCATCTTGCGCAACCCGAGTGAAGGGCATGCCAACCGCAGCCGCCTGGCGGATGGTTTCGTCGACCAAGATGACCCCGCTGATGCAAGTGCTCAGGCCGGGCGTGGTCAGCAACAACTCGCGCCAGGCGCGCCGCATCTCCACCGTCTGCGGGATGCCGACGCTGGCAAAGCGCTTGTTGCAGGTGCCATTGCTCTCGTCCATGGCCAGCAGCCCTTTGCCGCTGGCGACCATCGCCCGCGCGGTCGCGGTCAAGGCCTCGATGTTCATCCTGGCATGCCGCCGGCCGACGCTGATTCGATCTCGTCGAGGATCTGGCGTACCGCCTTGAGGATCAGCCGATCCGACAAGGCTTCATCGACCTCGGGCACGTCCCAGTCGAAGATGGAACGGTACTTCTCGATCAGCCCCTTCACGTCGGCTTTGAGCTGCGCGCTGTGCGCATTCATCTCCAGCTGTTCCATCTGGCTCATCGCGCGGCCTCTTTGGCGGGTGCGCCCCACTTCCAGTCGCGGATCTCGGGCAGGTCCTGGCCGTGCTGGTCGATGTAGTGCTTGTGCTGGATCAGCTTGTCACGGCACATCTGTTTCACGTAGGCGCCGGCGCTGCCCAGGTGCGGCAGGCGATCGATGGCGTTCTGCACCAGATGGAACCGGTCCAGCTCGTTCTGCACCCGCATGTCGAAGGCCGTGGTGATGGTGCCCTCTTCCTTGTAGCCATGGACGTGCAGCTGGCGGTTGGTGCGGCGGTAGGTCAGCCGGTGCACCAGCGACGGGTAGCCGTGGAAGCCGAAGATGACGGGCTTGTCGGTGGTGAAGAGGGAGTCGAATTCGGTCTCGTCGAGTCCATGCGGGTGCTCGCTCGCCGACTGCAGTTTCATCAAATCGACGACGTTGACGACGCGCACCTTCAAGGCCGGCAGGTGCTCGCGCAGCATCGACTTTGCGGACAGGATCTCCAGCGTCGGCGTGTCGCCGCAGCAGGCCATCACGATGTCGGGCTTGCTGCCCTGGTCATTGCTGGCCCAGGCCCAGATACCGATGCCCTCGGTGCAGTGCACGACCGCCTGGTCCATGGTCATCCATTGCGGCAGTGCATGCTTGCCGGCAACGATCACGTTGACGTAGTTGCGGCTGCGCAGGCAGTGGTCGGTCACCGAAAGCAGGCAGTTCGCATCGGGCGGCAGGTAGACGCGGTGGACTGGTGTACGGCATCGGGCCCAAATGTGGCAGTAGGGTTTTGC
>CAIWPS010000429.1 GCA_903914615.1 uncultured beta proteobacterium
CACCCGATGCAGATTCCCACGCGGTCGGTAAACAGCGCCGCCGCCGTTTCAATGTCGATTTTCAGGCTGTAACGCATCACACACACTCCCGCTTCGGCTTGCGCTCTGAGTCAGCCACCATCCTGCCGATATCCATCAGCGCTTACCGGGCTAGGCCGATTCGCCGCAAGAGGCGCGAAACAAAACCTTTTCCGTGTCGCAGCATTCCACCCGGAAAGGCTGCTCGGGATTTACGGCGCTGGCATCAAGCGCGTAGTTCACGGCGTCGTCAAAATCGAAAATGCCGATGCTGGTCGGGTACACCACGTACCCGTTCTGGTTTTCGCTTACGATCCTGCTGAGTTCCGGCTGTGTGCTTACTGTGCTCATCTCTGTTTCTCCTGTCGCGATCCGCTCAGCGGGTACTCTCCAATCATAAATCATGCTGTAGAAAAAAGCAAGAGGGGTGGAAAGAAAATTTGCATTATTCTGCCTGCAGATGTGGACACCGTGGGCGCGCCCTGAAATTCCGACTGTTAATCCCAGCTCGCCGTGCCCCGCGTGCGGGCATCAAAATGGCACGATCCGTTTCGACGCCGCGCGTAAGCAGATCATCCACACGTGCGCGATCTGCCGGGCCGAGTGGGCTGAGCCCACCATCGTAGCCGTCGAGGGGTGGTGTCAATGAGGCTCGATCAAATCCGCAAAGCCGTGGCGGCGCCGCCGCGCAACACATTCACTGCGGCCCGCGGACTCAGCGCCAGCGCATGGTTCGGCCCGCTGGAACCGATCAAGCCCACCGCGCCCGCCGGCCTGTTGCCGCGCGAATTCCAGTACAACCCCGGCCAGAATCTGGTTTTCACCCCGCGCGGCGACGAGCCCATCGATTTTCCTGTGCTTCGCGGGCTTGCGGACGGCTACGACCTTTTGCGCAGCATCATCGAGACCTGGAAAGACCTCGCGTGCACACAGCGCTGGTCGATCCGCACGCGCACAATCCCCGGCGAAACAAAAGCGCAGCAGTCAAAACGTGAGGCGAAAGACAAAACCATCGGCATTTTGACCGATTTTTTTGAGCAGCCCGACACCGAGCACGACTGGTCGACGTGGCTGCGAGCGCTGCTCGAAGACATGGGTGTGATCGATGCCGCAAGCGTCTGGGTGGAGCGGCAGGGCGGCAAAGTTCTGTCGCTGCGGCCCATCGACGGAGCCACGATCACCCGCTACATCGACGAGCAGGGCTTCACGCCTCGGCCGCCACTGCAAGCGTACGCGCAGGTGTTGTACGGCACCCCGGCGGTGCCGCTGACTTCAGACGACCTGCTTTATCTTGTCCGCAACTGGCGCACGAGCCGCCTGTACGGTTATTCGCAGGTCGAGCAAGCGATCGTCACAATTAACATCGCGTTGCGGCGCGAGATGTTCACGCTGAACTACTACACCGAGGGCAACGTGCCCGAGGCTTTTTACACGATGCCGCCGGGCGTGACTGTCGATCAGGTGAAGGAGTTCCAGGACTGGTTTGATTCCGTTCTCGCTGGCAACCTGCGCAAGCGTCGGCGCGTGCTGTTCATGCCTGGCGACGAAAAGGGCTCGCAAAAGCTAAGTCTGACCAAAGAGCCTTTGTTGAAAAACGAGCTTGATGACTGGCTTGCGAGCTTCTTCTGTTTTCTTTTTGGCGTTTCCCGGCAATCGCTCATCAAGCAAATGAACCGGGCGAGCGCAGAAGCGGCGGGCGACGCTTCGACCGAGGAAGGACTGAGGCCCACGCTGATGTGGGTGAGCAACAGCGTAAACCGCATGATCCGCGCGATGGGGTACACCGGCTACCAGCTGGTTTTCGAAAACTCGCGCGAGGTCGATGTGCTCAAGCAAGCACAGGCCGACGATCTGACAGTCGGCAAGATCGTCAGAATTAACGAATCACGTGAAGCCCGCGGTCTTGATCCAGACCCCACTCCCGAAGCCAACATGCTGGGCACGTTTACGCCGACCGGGTTTGTGCCGCTGGGACAGTCGGCCAATCCGCAGGACGGCGCGGACGGCGCGGACGGCGCGGACAAAAACGGCAGCAGCAGCCAAGATGACGAAGACGAAGACAAAGAAGAACCGGCGAAGCCGCAGCAGAAAGTCTCGAAAGGCTGGGTGACGATCAACGGCCAGCATATCGACATCGGCGAATCCGGGCTGCCGTCGAAGGCCGAACTGGCGCGACTCAGCTACAAAGGCGGAACCGCTATCGAGCAAATCGTGGCGACGCAGACAGAAATCGAGTTAAGCCAAGGCCTGAAAATGCCCATGTTTATAAATTCCGAGCCCTTCGACCTTCAGACGAAAACAGTCGGCGTCGAAGTCAAGACCATGTGCTCTCAGACCAACGAAAAAATCACCATGAAGCGAAGCGCCATCGAGCTTAAAGACGCCGAGGTAAAACGCTCAAAGCTGAAGAAAACTTTTACCGTCGTCGTCGATAAAAGACCAGCAGGCGTCGGCTCTTCGACCGGCAAAACACGCTACTTTGTTCGCGAGGGTTACGGCTCGTTTCGCGTTTCGTCTATGGCCGAGGTCAAGGGCATCGCGGGCGTAAAATCATTCATGGGGCTGAAATGAGTTGGTATCTCGCGAACGAAGACGGCATCATCGACCAGTTTGCATCCGTCATGGGGCTGCACGATTTGCGGGAGGCGGCCGGCGAACACGGCACGCCCGCGCTGAAAAGCTTTCTGACGCACGGCGCGACAAATGCGCCGCTCGCGTGCATCGTCGGACTTAGCGCAGTGGCGAAAGCGACAAACGACGAGTCGGTGAAATCAACGTGCGCGCGGCTTGAGCAATTGCTGCACGGCGAAACCCTTGTCTCGATCACCCAGGGATTCGGCGAAGACGGCGAAGACGATGACGACGACAGCCCTAAAAAAAAAGCTGAAACTTTGAAGCGCGCTTCAATCGAAACCATCCGAATCGATCCGAACGACGATTCCGACTCTCAAATGGCACGAAACGCAATGCGGGCAAGCGTGTCGGCGTTCCTGCGCGAGCAGGCACCGGTAGCCGCATCGCGCGTCAAAGCCTTACTGCGCGCGTCATCCGGCGGCGCTCTCAGCAAAGGAAACGAAGACAAGCCGCTTCAGATCGCACAGGCAGCGACAGATGCTATCCCGTGGCACGATCTGGTCTACCCAGTCGAACAGCAAATCTATGAGGCGGCGCTCGCCGGCCTGCGCAAGGGGTACGACCAGATCGGCGTCACGGATCGCGCCGGAATCGTCACAGCGCAGAAGCTGGCGCGCGAGTTCGCCCAGGACCGTGCGGCCGAACTGGTGGGCATGAAGTGGGTCGACGGCGAACTGATCGAAAACCCGAACGCCAAGTGGGCGATCAGCGACAGCACCCGCGACATGATCCGCCGCGCGGTCGAAGATGCGTTTGCTGGCGAAACGAAGATTTCGGACTTGGCCGACACCATAGCGGATTCCGGGGCTTTTTCCGATTCGCGCGCCGACATGATCGCAAAAACCGAAGTGGCGCGGGCGCAGTCGGAAGGCACGCTGGCGGCGTGGAAGCAGACGGGCGCGGTGCTCGCGCGCAAGTGGGTGCTCAGCTCCATCCATCCCTGCTGCGACGAATGCGACGAAAACGCGGCGGCGGGCTCAGTGCCCATCGACGAGCCGTTTCCGAGCGGAGACCACACCGTGCCAGCGCATCCAAACTGTATCTGTGCGGTCGTCGCGACCAGCGTAAAGGGCTACTGAGCCCGCGCGCACCGAACCCCAAAACTTGACAGGCTGAAAAAACGTTTGCACTACGGTGGAAACCGTGGGGAGCAAACCAAGCCAGCCGATGAGCCCATCCGCCTACGCGCAGTTTCGACGCTGGCATCGCGCCATGCTGAGCGGCTGTAAACCGTGTTCCGGCGGCTGTGGGCGCAACGTCTCGATGAATAAATCGACGTGCCTGGCGTGCTCTCAGGCGCAGCGGCAGGAGGCGGTGTGAGTTACGAATCCCGCAAGCCCGGCTACTCGGTCGACATCGCGAAACGCCTGCACTTGGCGCAGCGCTCCCAGCCCGCCGAAGCCCTTCGCGCTTACCGCGAAAACTTTCCGTTTCCCGACCCGCGCAAAACGAAAGCGGAGGCCGAATGCCCGCAGCGCTGAAAAAGCTGAAAAAGTTTATCCCCTTCGCGAAGGTCGACGAAACAAAACGCGAAGTGTGGGGCATCGTCACCGCCGAAGTCAGGGACAAAGACGGCGAAACCTGCCGCTACGCGCCGACCAAAGAGTTGTATCGCGCCTGGAGCGCAGAGTTCCAAAAGGCCACTGACGGCGAATCGTTCGGCAATCTTCGCGAAATGCACCAACTTAAAGCCGCCGGCCGCGGCGTGGGTGTTGAATTCCACGACGAAGACAAAGAAATCTGGATGGGCTTCAAAGTCGTAGATTCGGAAGCCTGGAACAAAGTTCTCGAAAAGGTGTACACCGGCTTTTCGCAGGGCGGCGAGTACGTGGACGGTCCCGACGCGCAGGGCTTCTATACCGCCAGGCCCACTGAGGTTTCGCTGGTCGACAATCCCTGTCTCGGCGTAGCGCACTTCGCCTTTATCCGCTCGACCGGTGCCGTCGAACTGATAAAGGTTCGCAGCAGCGCGCTCCAGATGGCTAATAGCAAAACAAAGCGCGTCGCTGGCGAAGACCTGCCGGAATCTTCGTTCGCCTACGTGGGCGACCCCGACGACACCAGCACGTGGAAGCTGCCTATTGAATTCAGCACGGACGAAAAGACGAAATCGCACGTCCGTAACGCGCTGAGCCGCTTCGATCAGGCAGATATCCCCGAGTCAGAACGCGTTTTTGTGCGCGCGAAGATCGTCGCCGCAGCGAAAAAGCACGGCATCGAAATCACAGAAAAGGCCGCAAAGGAGCCAATCATGAACGAAGAACAGGTAAGAGCTCTCATCGACGAGATGGTGAGCAAATCCGGCGGGAGTTTCAGTCTCGCCAAGAAAGCCACGATCCACGGCCATTTGCAAAAGGCCATGGATAATCACGAAAAGCTGGGCGAGAACCTCAAGGCCTGCATGAAAGCGATGGGTCACGAATCTCCGACTGAAGAGGGCGAAGAGGGCGAAGAGGGCGAGGAAGCCGAGAAGTCCATTCGCGCCACGCTCGTAAAAGCTGGATTGACAGGCGACGCTCTCGAAACCGCTGTGCGCAAGGCCACGGGGAAGCCCGAGACGATCACGAAGGCCGACGTAGCCAGCATCGTAGGCGAATCCATCGGGGAGGCCTTCAAGGCGGTGTTCGGGAAATCTGACACTCAGGCAAAGTTGCGCCAGACTGTTATCCCTATCACGAAAACCCAGGATGCGAACCTCGCGGCGGAAATTGAAAAGCTGCGCAAGGAAAACGAGTCGCTGAAGAAAAGCAACGGCAAGCAGCACGATCCCGACGCCGCTCTCGAACTGGTGAAATCTGCGGACCGGATGGAGCTGAGCGCGGAAGAGGCGATGCGCCTTGGACTGCTGAAGTAAATCAGGCGAGAGCCAGAAAGAGAATAGGACAACCACCATGGCACTTTCCCAGGAAACGCTGGCGATGCTGAAGGGTCTCGCCAAAGACACGACCACGATCGGCTTCAATACCGCCACAGGCCTCGTCTATATTAACCTCGAACCGACCGCAAAGCGGCTGCTGCCGAAACCAACGCCGCTGCGCAACCGCATCGGGCGCGTTAAATCGCCGACTGCCGGCCCTGGCCTCGCGGCGCAGTGGCGGGCGCTGGTGGCTGCGGACGGCGGCATCGTCGGCGCGGGCACCGGGCAATATCCGGGCGTGTCGGAAGGGCATCGCAACAGCTTCATGACGGTCACCGAGCGCAACTACATGGCGACGTTTGCGGCGCTCGGCAAGGACATTCCCACCACGTTCGAAGCGCAGTTTGCGGGCCAGGGCTTTGACGACATCCGCGGCCAGGCTTCGATTACCAAGCTCAACGCGCTGATGATTTCGGAAGAAAAAATGATCCTCGGCGGCAACGCGGGGAGCGGATCGGGTCTAAACGGATTCCAGCTCGGCACCGCGTCGGCTCCGACCGTCGCGCTCGCCAGCGGCGGATCACTCGCGAGCGGCAAATATGTGGGCGCGGCTGTTGTGCAGCTCACTTACTGGGGCTTGCAGTTTGCCACCGTTTCGGGTGGCGTCGTCACCCAGTTTAACCGCACGAACGCCGATGCCTCGGTCGATACGATCAATGGCGGCGGCTCGGCGATCAGCCCGATGTCCGGCACGGTTCAGACGACCGGGTCAACGCTGGCAGTTACCGCGACCACTACGAACATCCCCGGCGCGCTTGGATATGCGTGGTACTTCGATATCGAATCCACGAATTCGGTGTCACTGGCCAACGCGAAACTCGCCGCCATCACCACGGTGCCGACCTACACGCTTACCGCCAATCCGACCGGCACGCAGACCGGCTCGGCGAGCGGGCTGAGCAACGACTACAGCGCCAATTCGCTCGATTTTACGGGCATGGTCGGCTGGACAGCAAGCGCTGGCGGGTACGTCAAGGACCTGGGCGGTCTCCAGCTCACGGCCAATGGCGACGGCACCATCGCCGAAATCGAAACGCTGCTGCTCAATCTGGCGAGTAATTTCCTGCTGACGCCCGAGCGCATGTACATGAGCGCTGGTCTGCTGAGCAGCGTCACCAACAAAATCCTGACCTCCAGCAGCGGCTCGGCCGCGCCCGTCGGGACGCAGCGCATTATGTTCGATTCCGATGCGCTCGGACGGATCACCGGCGGCACTCTGGCGACTCAGTATCGCTCGAAATTTATGGGCGCGGCGAATGGCGAAAACGCGGCGGGCATGATCGATATCCAATGGCATCCCCTGCTGCCCGACAACGTGATTCTGTTCGACTTCGAAACGAATCCGTACCCGGACTCGTCGATTCCGGCGGTCCGGCGCATCATGACCATGCAGGAATACTACGGAATCCAATGGCCGATGCGGACTCGCCAGTGGGAAGAGGGCACGTACGTCAACGAGCTATTCCAGCACTTCGTTCCGTTCGGCCAGGCGATGCTCACGGGGGTTGCGCACGGCTAACCGCTGCGCGCTGACAGGACAAACCTATGAGCCTTACTTTCCTCGCGCCCAATAACGGGCAAGCCACTTTCCAGACGCGCTACAGCTCCTATGCCCCCAATGCTGGCCGCGTCATTACGGTCCCGAATCCCACGCTTTGGGATATCGCGGACCTGCTTAACATGGGCTGCGTCGCCATTCCCCAGTTCGGGAGCGGCGGCGCAACCTTCGGGTACGAGGGCAACATCAACACGCAAATCGCATCGGCGGGCGTAAACCCCGGCGCGACTGCGGCGGATAGCGTCCTCGCCGTATACTCGCTTCCCGCGAATTCGTTCGATCAAATCAGCCGCGGACTGCAGATTACCGCAGCCGGATCGTTCGCCGTGAACTCGAACAACAAGCGCGTAAAACTGATTTTTAACGCAACCACCGCCGTTGTGGGTTCCGCAGTAACAGGCGGAACCACAATCGCTGACACTTCGACCGTGACGACCAGCGGCGGCGGCTGGCAATTATCGGCGCAGGTCTTCAAATACGGGCTGCCGGGGTCCAACACGCAGATCGGTATTCACAGCCAAGCTCAGGTGGGCGGGGCCGTGGCTGCGCTTGTCGCTCCGCAGCTCATCACAGCCGCCGAAAACGGGTCGATTCTGATTGCGGTAACCGGAAACGCCACGACGGTCGTATCGGACATCGCTCTCAACTGGCTCGAAATCAACGCGATGAATTGACGCGATTATGGCAGCCGATCCACGGGACCTTACGACCGTTGCGCTGGTGGAGGGATACCTGACAGGGGTAACTTCTTCCGACAGCACTGACGCGCTCATTCAGTCCTTCGTGACGGCGGCCTCGGTCTATGTCCTGAATCGCTGCGGGCGCGATACGCTGAATTCCGTCGAGACGTTTAACGAACGCTACGACGGCAGCGGATCGCGCCGCCAGTTTCTCCGCAACTCGCCGATCAACGCAGTTTCGTCGCTCAAGATTGTCGTCGGCGGCGCGGCGGTATCGGTGCCTCAGTCGCCCGACGCAATTCAGGCTGGCTTCGTAATCGATCAGGGCGGCAAATCTCTCGTGCTGATCGGCGTCCCGCTCGGCACCTGGATCGGCAGCGGGTTTTCGTGGCCTGGTCTATACAGCTTCCCGCTCGGCGTGCAAAACGTGCTGGTGACGTACAGTGCGGGCTACTCGGCGGTGCCTCCAGACGTGCAGGTCGCAGCGACGCAACTTGCGGCGATCAACTACAAGCGCCGCGGCTGGCTCGATCAGAAATCGCAAAGCCTGCCGCAGGGCGGAAACATCAGCTATCGTGATTGGGAGATTCCGCCCGAGGTCGAGCGCTGCGTCCACAACTACACGCGGAGGGCGCTCGTATGATCGAGATGCGGATCGACACAAATGCTGCGGACATTGCCGCCGCGTTTGGTGGCCGGATCGAAAACCTTGAGCTGGCGCTGGCAAACCGCCTTGATCAGCTCGACGCCGAGCTTCAGCGTCGCGTCGTAGAAAACCTGCAAGGACCTATCCTTCACCAGCGCACAGGTAAGGCTGCGCGCTCGGTGGAGATGATCCCCGCGACGATCAGCGACACATCAATCGAAGGAAGCGTCCAGGCTGGCGGCGGTACTGCCTATTATCTCCGCTTTCAGGAAGACGGCACCGCCGCTTATCAAATCGTGCCGAACCGGGCGAAGGTGCTGGCGTTTGAAATCGGCGGCAAGACGATTTTTTCGAAACGCGTGCAGCATCCCGGCCTGCCCGCGCGCCGGCCGGTGGGGCAGACTTTTGACGCCATGCGCGACGAAATCATCGCGGCGCTTCAGGCGGTGACTCAGTGAATTATCCTCGCGAGACCATCGCAGCCGCTTTCGCCGCGCTGTTCAGCGGGTTGACCGTGTTCACAACGGTCTCGCGGGTGCTCCAAGTGCCCGCGAACGTCAGCGCAGAAATGGAGCCCGCGTTGTTTATCGTCGAGGAAGACGAAGCGGTAGATGAAAAGCAGGCGTATGGCCTGCAAGCCTACGAATTTCCGTTTTCGTGCGTGGTGTTCGGAACCATGCCGGACGCGGGATCGGGCACAGCGCCGGGGACGGTGCTGAATCCACTTATCGACGCCGTAGACAGCACGATCAACTCCACGCCAGGCTCGCCGAACGCGCTGGGCGGTCTGGTGGTCAACTGCTTCATCAGCGGGAAAATTATGAAAGCCGAGGGATACCTCGGGCAGCACGTAGTCGCCAGAATCCCGGTGACGATTAGAACAGGAGCGTAAAAACGAAATGCCTTACATTCAGATCGGCTCGGGCCTTCTCTTTTTGAATCCCAATGCCGGAAACCTCGCCACCAATCCGACGCCGGTAAAGCCGTTTACCCTGCAGGACGTTAAGATCGACGCCAAAGGCACGATCAAAGAGCTGATGGGACAGTATCAGTGGCCGGACGACACCGCCGTCGTCGACAAAAAGGGCACGTTCGAATTCTCGATGGGACGCAAGGACTGGCAGCTCATTCAGCAGATTTTCAACGCCGACACGACGGCAACGGGCGGCACGTCGGTTGCGGTATCGCCTGCGACTGCGATTCCGGCTTCTCCGTACACGATTACCCCCACGATCCCCGGATCGGGCACGGCCAGCGAGGACCTCGGCGTCGTCAACGCCGCCACTAACGCTCCGTTCATCAAGGTCACGTCTGCCCCCGCCGCAGGTCAGTACAGCTATTCAGCGGGCGTATACACTTTCAGCTCGGCGGATCACACCAGTGGCATCAGCGTCATCATCGCCATGTCGTACACCATTACGACGCCCGGAACCACATTCCAAATTAACAACCAGACGCAGGGTTATGGTCCCGCTTTCGAAGCGTTCATTGTAGACAACTATCAGCCCGCCAGCAGCAGCATATACAGCGCCGTGCGGCTTTATGCGGCAAAGATTTCCGACGTTTCGATCACCAACAAGCGGGCCGATTACGCAATGGTCGATCTGAAGGGTTCTTTCTTCGCGAACTCCTCCGGCCAAGTGTTGGCGGCTTACTCGAACGTCGGTTAAACGGTTCCACCGGCAGCGGCCACTTATTGAGGCGCGCTGGGTGGCAATGGCGCGCGAAGCGGGGTACCTCCTCCCTGCATCGCGCGCCGTTTTTGTTTGCACGAAACTTCAAATCATGAAAACCAAAACCGTCACTATCGAAGAGCAGGAATTCACCATCGCGCGACTTACGGTTGGCCAAGTCGAAGACATGCTCGACGGCCAGCAACCCGCTGCGGGCGATGTCAAAGCGTGGCGCGACAGAGCGCGAAACAGCGTGGTTCAGTCGATCACGAACGCGGGCGGAGCGTTGACCGCCGACGCAATCCGCTCCAGCATGGACTTGGTGACGTTCAACGCGCTGCACGCCGCGGTTCTCGAATTCAGCGGACTCAAAGCAGTGACAGCGGGGGAATCCGAGGCGGCCGCGGAATCGACTTCCAGCACATCCGCTGTCGCCTAATCAACTCGGGAGCGGCGACCGCTATCGACGTCGACGATGTGCCGTTCGCAGTGGCTATGGAGCTTTTCGAATCGTGGCAGGAAACGCCGCCCGCAAACGAAATGCTTAGTCTTTTGGCGTCGGCCTTTACGACCTGGAAGCCCGCCGGTAAGCGGTCCACATCACCCGAGCTGGTAGCGGAAACCGTCACGAAGATGGGCGGCGAAGCGCTGCCCATTTCCGCGATGCCGGACTGGATGCTCATCAGTTTGGCCGATCTCGAAAAAACGAAGGGAAGGCCAAACTGATGAGCGACGCAACGATCACAGCTACTACGAGTATCGACACCAGCGGGTTTGTGGCTGGGCTCGCAGTCCTCAAGGAGCAGTACTCTCAAGCGACAGACGAGGTGCGGCAATCGGTGCAGCGCGTCGCAGACGCCGAAAAGCAGGCCACAAACGCTATCGCCGCTGGACACACCCAGCTTGGGGCCGCGCTGAAAAACGCGGCCAACATCGAGCGCGAATCCCTCAACGGCCTGATCGCAAAGCAGCTCGAACTGAAGACGGCTGTGGACGCAGCCAACGGAGCGCTGGGGCATCAGGTGTCAGCCACCATTGCGGCGGGCGCGGAAATGCGCGTGCTCGAAGGCGCAATGCCGATCAGGGCGGCCGAACAGTTTATTGCGCGCATCGAGGGTGTGGGCCCCGTGCTTCAGGCGGCGTTTCCTGTGTTCGGCGCAATAGCTCTGGGCGAAGTACTGGTGCGCGCGGACGAGGCGGCGTACAAACTCTCCGAGCGCTTTGATGATATTGCCAAGGCCAGGAAGCGCGCAACGGAGGAGATGAAAGAATTTGACCGCGAGCTGGCACGCACGCGCGAAGAAATCGTTCGCCTCAATGACAAGCAGTTTGAGGACATATACGGCAAGGTAGCTGCGTCCGCGAAAAAAGCGGCGGACCGGACGCAAAACCTCGCTCTCGCTACCAAAGAGGCAATGATTCGCGGGCAGCTCGCGGAGCAGCGGAATATCGCGAACAATCCGATTTCCAGCAGCGACGCGACGGGCGGCACGCAAATGGCGGGGCAATATCGTCAGCGCGCCGTTGCCCTGATCGAAATCTCGCGAATCGAAGGGGAGCTTGACCTCATAACCGCTCAGCGGCACGCCGACGAACTGAAACAGGCCGAAGAATCTCTACAATCACTGCGTGAGCAGCAATCCGAGCGCGACAAGGCACTGAAGCACGAAGAGTCTGAGGCTGATCGCGCCGCAAAAGAAGAGCAACGTTATCAGCAAGAGATTAGCCTTGAGCGGTCTGAACAATTCGTGCGCGGATTACATGAGTTGCAAGAGTACGGAGCGAAGAAGACCGCAGAACTGGAGCGACAGCGGCTACAGGAGCTTGACGCTGCGATCAAAGATTCCGTTGAGCAGGCCAAGGCAGCCGAAGACGCCCAGAAGCGTGAAACCGAGTCGTTGAAGCGCGGCATTGAAGAGCGTCGGCGAATTCGGATTGAAGACGCAGAGGCAGGTTCAGCGGGCCGCCTCGCCGATCTGGCGGGGCAACGCGCGAGCCTGCAAAAGCCAGAAGGCGTAAACAAAACTCCCGAAGCGGAGTTGGCTTACCTCGAGGCGCTGCGATCCATAGATCACCAGATCATCGCAGAAAAGCAGCGCACGCAACTGCAAATCATTGCCGACGATGCCGCCGCCGCTGCCGCCGCAGCACAGATCAGCGAAGAAGCTGCGAGCGAGGCCGAGCGTCGTACCCTCGCCGATATCCGCAAGCTCCAGGAGATCAACCGCCAAGGTCAGATCGCGATGGCAAACGACACGAAAGCCATCCTGAATCAGCAGATGCAGCAGTACCAGCAGTTCTTCCAGCAAATTAACGCCGGGTTTCAAAGGTCGTTCGACCAGTGGCTGTCAGGTCATAAAAGTTTCGTCGCCAGCGTCCAGCAGGTCTGGGCGGGCATGGTCGTCAGTTTTACGAATTCGATAATTCAGATGGGGCTCAAGTGGGCCGAGCAGCAGATTCTCATGACCGTGGCAAACGCTACGGGTGTGGCGGCACGAACTGCAGCAGTCGCCGCAGGGAGCGCGGCTCAGGCAAGTTTTGCAAGCGTGGCGGCCGCCGCGCAGATTCAGGTTTACGCTGCCGAGGCGTCTGCGGCGACCTACGCCGCGCTGTCGCCGATTCCGATTGTCGGACCTGCGCTGGCCGCCGTCGCCGCGCCCGCCGTCTACTACACCGTGGAAGCGCTGGGAACCGGACTTGCAGCTTTCGAAACCGGCGGGATCATCCCCAACACTGGCGTGGCGCTCGTGCACCAAGGTGAAGCCGTGCTGCCCGCGCCGCTGACTCAGACGCTGATGAACGCCTCGGGCGAAGGCGGCGGCATCACAATCAACGGCGGGGTGCATGTGCATTCGCCGAGCGCGAACCCGAAGCAGCATGCCATCGATTTTATGAGCCAGCTGCGGTCGATGAACCTGAAGCTGGCGTAATTTGCATTACGTTGTGACCGATGACCAAAGCCGCACTCATCGCGATCCTCGCCGCCGCCTTCGCATCGGCTCAACCGACCTGTACGCAGATCACCGGCCCTTTCTACGTGGACGCGCTGCCCGGACAGCAGGCTATGAACGGCAGTGTGCAGCTCACGCTCAATTACACGGCGGCGTCCAATGGCGTGCCGGTGGGTCCATCGGCCCTGCGCGCCACGATCACGGCGGGCGTCATCAATCCGCCGCTGGGCTACGTCTGCCTGACACCGGGGAACTGGACGGCAACCTACACCGTCAGTCAGTCATTGCCGTCGATTCTTCCGTTTGCCCGCGTGTGGGTTGTGCCGACCTCGGGCACCTATACGCGCGGTCAGGTGGAATGCACGCTCGGGCAGTCCGGGTGCGTGACAAATCCCTCTCTGACGCTTGCCGCGGGTCCTCCTGGTCCCACCGGGCCAAGCGGAAAAATCAACGTATATGGGCCAGCGAACTTTACTTCGGCGACCTTATTCAGCGTCACCGCGGCGCAGCATCAGTTTACGGACACCAATTTCGTAGTGGTCTGCGGCAACGGCGTGGCCGAGTGCGGCGATACGCTTACCGTGGCGACCAACGGCACTGTGACGATGACCAGCGCTGTTCCGATTACGGGTTCGATGTGGATCATGGATGGCCCGGCGGCGTATGTGCCAACATTCACGTCAGCCACGAGCCTCACGGTGCCTTACACCGCAGTGCCAGACGGGGTTGCGATTTGGAGCTGCTATGACAGCACTGGCAAACAGTTCGGCGCATCGGCGAGCACGACAAGCGCTCAGGACATCGGCTTGCAGGGTTACCAGACAGAACAAAGCTACACGATTTCTTTGCTTTCCACGGCGATCTCTGGGCGTTGCGTGTTCCTGCGGGGCGGCGGG
>CAIWPS010000430.1 GCA_903914615.1 uncultured beta proteobacterium
CCGGTCGCACCCGCCTAGACTGCCCGGCCATGAACACCCGCACCGCCCTGCCCTTTTCCCAGGCCTGGAAGAGCACCTTCTCGTTCGTCGACATCGGCCGCGTGCCCGAATGGCAGCGGCTGCTGGTGACGCTGCTGTTCAGCATGGCGATCGCGGTGCCCTTCACGGTGCTGGGCTTCGTGCTCTACGCCAACGGCGAGGGGGCCTGGCGCAACCTGCCGGGCTGGATCGAGTGGTACGGCAAGAACCTGGTGGTGTCGCTGAGCATCGGGCTGGCCATCCACGTCATGTACCTGCTGCTGCACGCCTGGCTCGGGCCGCAACGCGTGCTGGCCTGGTCGTTCGCGCGGCGGCGCCTCTTCTTCTCGCTCGTGCCCCTGCTGGGGGTGGCCCTGGGCTGGCCGCTGGGGTTGCTGCTGGTGGGCGCCGACCTGGTGCACTACTTCGGCGTCCAGGACGCCAACGACCTGGCCCGCACGCTGCTGCTGATGGCGCTGATCAGCTTCATCTTCAATGCCATCTTCAGCGCCAAGGCGCGCCAGGTCGAGGCCGAGCGGCAGGCCACGCAGGCGCGCCTGCAGCTGCTGCAGGCGCAGATCGAGCCGCACTTCCTGTTCAACACGCTGGCCAACGTGCAGGCGCTCATCGACATCGATCCCGCCAAGGCCAAGGCGATGCTGGAGTCCTTCACCGACTACCTGCGCTCTTCGCTGGGCTCGCTGCGCTCCGGGCAGGGGCGGCTGGGCAGCGAGCTCGCGCTCGTGCAGGCCTACCTGAGCCTGCTGAAGACGCGCATGGAGGACCGGCTGAGCTTCGACATCGCCGACGACCCGGCGCTCAGCGAAGCCCGGCTGCCGGCGCTGTGCCTGCAGCCGCTGGTCGAGAACGCGGTCCACCACGGCCTGGAACCCAAGGTCGAGGGTGGACGCATCGCCGTCAGTGCGCGGCGCGATGGCGGCAGCCTGGTGCTGGAAGTCTGCGACGACGGCCTGGGCATGGCGGCCGCACAGGGCCGGCGCAAGGGCTCGGGCCTGGCGCTGGCCAATCTGCGCGAACGGCTGGCCTCGGCCTACGGCGGCGCCGCAAGCCTGACGCTGACCGACACCGCGCCCGGTACCCGCGCCACGCTGCGCCTGCCCCTGGAGATGGCCTGATGACCACCGCCCTGATCGCCGACGACGAACCCCACCTGGCGCAGGCCCTGCAGGCGCAGCTGCGCACGCTGTGGCCCGAGCTTCAGATCGTCGCGCTGGCGCGCAACGGCCTGGAGGCCGCCGAGCGCATCGCCGCGCTGAAGCCCGATCTGGCCTTCCTCGACATCCAGATGCCCGGCCTGACGGGGCTGGAAGTGGCCCAGGGCATCGAGGGCGGCAGCCGCGTCGTCTTCGTCACCGCCTACGACGAATACGCGGTGCAGGCCTTCGAGCAGGAGGCAGTCGACTACGTGCTCAAGCCCGTCAAGGCCGAACGGCTGCAGCGCACGCTGGAGCGCCTGCGCCGCGCACTGGCCGAGCCCCAGGCCGCGGCCGAGGACAGCCACCTGCTGGCCGCGCTGCAGCGCCTGCTGCCCGCGGCCGCCGCCGCGCCCGGGCGCCTGCGCTGGGTGCGCGCCAGCCGCGGCGAGCTGACGCAGCAGGTGGCGGTGGACGAGGTGCTGTACTTCCACGCCGACGACAAGTACACCTGCGTGCAGACGGCCGCGGCCGAGTACCTCATCCGCACGCCCATCGCCGAACTGGCGGCGCAGCTGGACCCGGCGCAGTTCTGGCAGGTGCACCGCAGCACCATCGTCAACCTGGCCCACCTGGAAGGCACGCGGCGCGACGAGGCCAGCCGCCTGTTCGTGCGCATCAAGGGCCGCGCCACCGAACTGCCGGTGAGCCGCGCCTACGTGCACCTGTTCAAGGCCATGTAGGCCCGGCGGCGCAGAGCCGCTGCATCCGTGCAAGCCACATCGGCCGCGCTGGCGCGCCGGCCTAGAGTGCGAAGAAAGCACAGGAGACTGCCCCATGTCTGCATTGAACCGCCGCACCGCCCTGCAATCCGCCGCTGCCATGACGATGGGCGCCGCCGTCGGCACCGCCGCCACCGGCTGCGCCACGCCCGTCGGCACCGCAGCCGTGGCCACGCCCTTCGCGGTGCCGGCCACCTACCTGCCCATCGTCGGCAGCCCGATGATGTTCCCGGTGCGCCGCATCTACTGCATCGGCCGCAACTACGCCGCGCATTCGCGCGAGATGGGTTCGGACCCGACGCGCGAGCCGCCCTTCTTCTTCCAGAAGCCCACCGACGCGATCCAGAACGTGGCCCCCGCCACCGTCGCCGACCACCCCTACCCGACGTTGACGAAGAACTACCACTACGAGGTGGAGCTGGTCGCCGCACTCGGCCAGGGCGGCCGCGACGTGCCGGTGGAACGGGCGCTGGACCTCGTCTACGGCTACGCGCTGGGCCTGGACATGACGCGCCGCGACCTGCAGCGCGCCATGGGCGACGAGAAGAAGCCGTGGGAAATCGGCAAGAGCTTCGACCATGCCGCGCCGATCGGCCCGCTGCACCGCGTGGCCGACATCGGCCACTTCACAAAGGGCAGCATCTGGCTCAAGGTGAATGGCCAGACCAAGCAGAGCGCCGACCTGTCGCAGATGATCTGGAGCGTGGCCGAGCAGATCGCCCGCCTATCGCAGGCCTTCGAGCTGCAGCCCGGCGACATCATCTACTCGGGCACGCCCGAGAACGTCGGGCCGGTGGTGCGCGGCGACGTCATCCTGTGCCACATCGACCGCCTTCCCGAGCTTTCGATCAGGATCGTCTGAGCCAGCCACGGGCCGCGGCCTGCTGCCGTGGGCGCAGGTCTGTACGTCAACGCACGCGATGACGGTTTCTGTTCGAAATATTCACTGTTTCTTCGTCACATTACAAATGACATTAGGTGCCAATTCGAATTTTTGAAAGACAAAATTAGGGCATGTCATTGAATAATGCCGATGCAACACAAGGCCCACAAAACAACATACGGCCTTAGGATGAGGCTGCAAAGATAGCTCCATCGCATCACTCCCGATGCGAATTCGTTTGCGGAGCATCACCATGAAGTCCAACAGGTTCAAACCCATCCTTGCCGCGGCCGGCATCGCTGCCGGCATGCTTTGCGCCTCGGCGCACGCCGAGGGCCTCTACGTCGGGGCCAGTGTCGGCACGCCGCATTTCGGTTCGAGCGTGGACGGCATCACCGGCAACGGCTCGGGCGTCAGCGGCAAGCTCTTCGGCGGCTACCAGCTCAACCAGAATTTCGAGGTCGAAGGCGGCGTTGTCGACCTGGGCCGCATCAACAACGCCAGCGGCACCGTGAATGGCCACGGACTGTATCTCGATGCCATCGGTCTGCTGCCCGTGGGCGCCCAATGGTCACTGCTGGGCAGCGTGGGGCTGGCACGCGTCAATCTGAACACCTCCAACGGCGACGACAGCGGCATCGGGCTCAAGCTGGGGCTCGGCGCCGAGTACGCCATCAGCCGCAATGTCGCCGTGCGCGGCGAGTACGAGAACTACCGCACCGCGGCATTCGGCGGGCATCCCAACGTGGGCCAGTACACCCTGGGCGTGCGGGTGGGTTTCTAGGGCACCGGGCCGGCGACCGCAGGACGCACCGCCCACGCGCAGGCTAGGCGCCGTCCGGCTGCGGGGAGAAGACGTAGCCCGTGCCACGCACGGTAAGCAGTCGCCGGGGCTCCTTGGGGTCGTCCTCGATGGCGGCGCGGATGCGCGAGATCTGGACGTCGATGCTGCGGTCCAAGGCATCCGCCGGGCGGCCCTTCAGCGCGTCCATGATCTGGTCGCGCGAGAGCACGCGCCCGGGGCTGCGCGCCAGCACGGTGAGCAGCTCGAACTGGTGGCCCGTCAGGTCGCAAGGCTTGCCGTCCAGCCTCGCCTCGTGGGCACCCAGGTCGATCTCGAGGCGGCCGAAGCTCAGCACTTCGCCGGCGTCGTCGCGGGGCGCCGCGCGGCGCAGCAGCGCGTTCAGGCGGGCCAGCAGCTCGCGCGGCTCGAAGGGCTTGGCCAGGTAGTCGTCGGCGCCGAGCTCCAGGCCGACGATGCGGTCCGTCGGCTCGCCGCGCGCCGTCAGCATCAGCAGCGGCAGCCGCCGCGTGCGGGCCTGGCTGCGCAGCTCGGTGGTGACGGCCAGGCCGTCGCCATCGGGCAGCATAAGGTCGAGCACCAGGGCGTCGAAACGACGCTGGTTCAGCGCCTCGCGCCCCGCCGCCAGCGAGCCGGCGCATTCGACCTCGAAGCCATGGCCCCGCAGGTAGGCAGCCACCATGTCGGTGAGGCGGCGGTCGTCGTCGATC